>NZ_JANSHP010000129.1:0-127515 GCF_047502605.1 Synechococcus sp. RC10A2 | reverse complement strand
CTTGGCGGGGGGGTTGGGGGTGGCCTTGGCGTCGGTGTCGGTGGCGGGGTTGATGCTGGAGTAACTGTGACGGTAATGGTGGCTTCGTTGGAAATTAGATTGTTTGCGTCTTTTACGGTGTACTTAATCGGGGTAGTGGTACCTATGAAGCTAGGCTCCGGCGTAAAAGTGACTTCCCCAGTAGCTAGGTTGACGACATATGTGCCTTCTCCGGAAACTGTCAGAGTAGTTTCCGGATCAGGAGTGGTCGGATCTAGGTCAATGGTACTCGGATCCAAGCTAGAGACATACCCTACATCATTAGACAGAATCGTGATGGTGACCGGTGTATTTTGGGAAGTGGTTGCAGTGTCGTCATTGGCAAGAGGGTTGTAAGCCACAATTCCCCCTCCTGCCGTCATGTCCCAGCCGCCGTTGGTTTGATTCGTATTCTTTGGGAAGGTGTTGAAGTTTTGAATTGAGCCGGTTACATCATTGCCAACCACCGAGTATCCGTAGAATGTTTGATTAGGCGATATACCTAGATCTTGGAAGCTTACAAAAACGCCCGATAGCTTTTGATTGAATACTTTGGACGTAATATTCGTATCTAGGGGCTCGCTTTCACACAGATCGTTATGCACATTTGTTCGAACAAGCGTCGTTCCCTGTGACCAAGTACCTGCTCCAACCGCAACAACTGATCCGTAAGTATAATTTACAGGGTTAGGGTCAAGACTAGTGATAGCGGCTATCTTAAAAGAGTCATTGCCGCCTCTATCCAAAAGGAGAAACCCGATTTTATTTAGATTGGCACTGGGAGCAGTTATGCCGCTTGGAGTAATAAAGTCAACTCTTTCTATGTTATTGATATTACGAGTGCCAGAGTCGAGGTTTGTAAAAATATTATCTGTCCCTGCCTTGATAACCGGATTTATAGGATCGATTAAGAGAGCCTGCTCCATAGCTGTAATTCCAAGACTGCCAGGAGTGTCAGGATGAACAACCCAGACAATGTTGCAAGTTCCTGATGCCTGTGGGTTGTTGACTCTTCTTAAAACAACTTGCTCGGTTACACCAATGAGAGAAAGCTTGTTAGTGCCTACTTGGATGTTTGTTAAAACAAAGTTAGCATCCAGGGTGGGCGTGGCGCCAACCTGTAAGGTATGGCGGTAACGATGCTCTACTGATCCTTCGACAAAAATTGTGGGAGTGGCAACAGAGCCGGTCGTAGCCTCTAGAATCCAATCTGCGTTGTATCCAGCATAACCTGTAAGGTTGGTAGAAGCGGCAATGTCAGCTCCTGTTAGATGGGCTAGCTCCTTGATGAAAAGACGACCCTCTGAACCGGATGCCACTTCGCAACCGTAGATCAAGATCTCTGCATCGTCGGTCAGGCTAGATTTCCACTGCGAGAGCAAGCTTGCATATTCTGATAGGTTTTCTAGGTTGAGAATGCTTTTGCCCAACTGTATTGAGCCGGATTAGCCATGAGATAGGATGTGTAAGGCTCTAACCCCTTTTCGACCTCGCAGCACCTCGGCGATCTGCTGGATCCCGTCTTTGTTAGGATCCAAAAGAATAACTTCTGTTCCAGGTCGGATCCCTGCTAGCAAGATCGATAGATCGGGCAAAGCTGGGTCGATAAAGACCAGCTCATCTTGAACAGTATGTTGCAGAGGTATATTGCCCGATGTGGCAGGATTGGCACTCTCCGCCCTCAAAAGAAGAACGAGCAAAGCTGTGGAAACGGATCCCAGAGTGCGGCTGAGAATTCGGAATAGCCCAGCAGATTGCTTAAAGTTGGGCGTAGAAAGTCTTGAGGCCAACATCTAACACTCCTCGCTTTTTCAAGAAATGTCCTCAGAAAAGAAAAAACAGAACTCGATTCCAAACGAGACAGCTACAAATTGTCCACTCTCACCGTGACTGGATTGCTAAATACTAAAGTTCCAGACGACAGACGAACTAAAGCCCTATTGGTGATGACGATGGGAAGGGCAGGAGCCTCGGGAGAAGGTGTTGCTGCTGGCGAAGGAGTTATGGGAACCAGAGGAGAAGCCGGTGGCCAAGTTGCCGGCGGCTCAGGGGGCAGTGGCGGCAGGGTCAGTATCGGGATCCGCAGCCGACAGGGTTGATCGGATTGGTTGCCTTCCGGGGCATAGCAAACTCGAATCAGATCCTCGACAAACCGCAGTTCATTAAAGCTCAGCCGATCCGCTTGCTGGATGATATCGGCAATAATTTCCTCTAGGTTGCGGGCTGTCCTGGAAAGAGGTACGCTGACAAACAAAATGTTCTCCAAATCCCTAAGCTCAGGGGGGGGCTAAGTTCGAAAAAGGCACTCGCTCCCGTTGCCGTAACAAGATGCGATAGAGAGCCTCGCTCCAAGGAGAAACATCGACGGCTGCGCTGAAAACAAATCCCCGCAGCGGTGTCGATTGGCCGACCTGCTGTCCCTGCCTGACGAGGTTCGATTGCACCGAAACCAATTTCCCCGGCGGCTGCGTAATTAAGCCGGAAAAGGGGATCGTAAACCGCAAGTTGCTATCCAGGGTGGCAGTGGCTAAGGGGGGAGACAGAATATCTCCGCGGGAGCTTAAGCCGACTAGCTGAACGGGGTTGCCCACTGAAAAGATCGGCCCGCCTGCACAAAGGGCAGCCGTGGATCCCGGGCCACAAAGCTGAGCAAAGGGATCAACGACCAACCCCAGGATGGCAGCCGCAGAGCCTGCAGCGGGATCCCTTGTCGGCAGCCCCGCCCCAGAAGGATTGCTGGGGCCGCTACTACCACAACCTTTCAGAAAAACAGTTAAGTAGCCTGTAAGCGCGGCAGCCAGGCCAAGGGCAGCCGGTCGCCAAAATCTTCTGGATATGCCCAGTCGTCGCAACATATGCTTATGCCTCGCTCTTGATTGCGAATGTTGTCGGCCTGCAGAATGGCCCTAGGGGGATCCCACGGCGAGAACGGCGTCGTTGAAGGGTGTTACCAAGCGGATCCCGTCTCGCTCAACCCTCAGCTCGCCGCTGAGAAGATAAAAACCAACCGGCAGAGGAAGATTGCCCTGTGCCCGCACCTGTAGGCGGTGCTCCCCAATCGCAGCAGGGAATAAATTGGCAAAGGGAGCTTCCAAAGCTTCGGCAAACCGCGCCAACACAAAAGTGCCTTCTGTGGCCGCCGCCAGCCGCTGGAGCTCCAAGAGGTTTAAGTCAACGCCCAGCCCGACCACATACACAGTTAGCTTCTGCCCCCGCTCTCGGGCCAGCGTTGTGAGCTCCCGAGTGGTCTGCTCAATGGAGCGGGTGCTCTCGTTATCGATGCCGTCGGTGAACACCACCAGGCGCCGGTTGAAGGGCTCATTGGGGCGAAAGTCGCTTAAGAAACGCGCGGCTTCCACCGTGGCATCATAAAGGGCAGTGTTCCCACCAGGATTTGCCCGCAGTACCCCCCGCCTCAGCAGTTGCTTGTCGCTGGTGAAGTCTTGCAGCAGTTGGGCCGTGCGCAAGGGCTGGCCGAGAGCGGTAGCGCCAAAACCAGCTCCTCGATTATCGAAGCGGAGCACCGCCCCCAGATCCAGGGGTGTGGCGCGAAATTGATCCAAAAGCCCAAAAACAGCCAAGAAGCGCCGGGACTGGGGATCCAAAACCAGCAGGCTGCCGGAGCCGTCCATGAGAATGGCCATCAGCAAAGGCTGACGGGCCAGCTCCGCTCGAGGATTCTCGATGCGAGTGGGGCTCAGGGTTACTGTGGCTGACTGCGGGATGCCCTGCAGATCGGTTACCCGGTTAACCTGTAGGCTGACCTGGGCAGGGGAAAGCTGGGTGACCGGCTGAGGCGGATCTTTGCAAAAGGGCAATGTTGAACTCCATCTCCCCCTGGGTGCCGCTGAAATTGCGCGTCAGAGCCCCATTGAAAGTCAGGCGAGTTGGGGATCCCAAAGAAGCAGGGTCGATCCCCGTGCTACTGGAAGAGCCACAGCCGGCTATAGAGATCCCTAGCAGGATCAGGGCAATCACCCAGCTAGTTTCTCGGTTTTCTGGTCTGTTAAGTCGCATTGTCAAGACCTGGCGGGAATTGACTGGAAGCACAGACAAGGTCGAGAGAAAAGGCAAAATCGCGATGTAACGCTACCATAGGGAGAGCCGAAAGAGTATCGTAGAAAGAAACACTTGCAAGTAAAAAAAGATACTAAAAACTTGTCGATCCTCAGGCGATGGCTTTCAGAGGTGACAGTTTTTTTAAAATAAGCGTCCTTGTTTAACTTTGGCTTTAGAAGCATGGCCCGTGGGGTTGGGGAGCTTCAAGAGGCTTGCCGGCCAGCCTAGAAAAAGCTTGGCAGTCCAGTTTTGCCCCCATCTCCTCTCCCGAAGGCGGGCAGACGCCGCCTGAGGTGCATGGGAACCCGTCCACAGGTGTAAGCTCTAATAGGGATCCCTCTGGGTGAGGAGGACGGTCAAACATGGCGGCCAAGCAACTGAAGTTCTACTGGAGCCCTCAGTACCAGATCTTTAGCTGTGACGGGGCCAAGCTGGAGGGGCACGGCTCCATCCAAACCAATCCCTCGCATGACCTGGTTCACTTGTTCATTGCCGCCAACGGCAAGATGCCTTGGCAGCCGGTAGAAAGCCGCGAGCAAACCTGCTTTGCCGAGTACAACGCTGTGCTGCTGGAGCACCTTTTGGTCAACTGCTTCAACGCGGCAGCGCTGGGATCCATGGCCCCAGAGCAGATCGTTCCGGAGGCGCGAAAGTTTTTGCAGTGGTTTGTTTCCGAGCATTATGCGCCTTTTCCGGTTTCCGAAGAAGAAGCCTTTCGGCGCTTTGCCGAACACTTGGATATCGAGCGCATGGTGCGGCTATTCCCCTACTTCTACAGCCTGCGCGCCTGGGAGTGCTTCAGCCCCACTTACCGCAACGAGGTTTACGATTTGGAATTCACTTCCGAAGACGATCCGGTCAAAGAAGCCCCGGAATGGGCGGCGGATCCCAATATTTTGGAGACCCAAGAGCTGGTGCGGCAAAAGCTCGCCGAAGCTGTGGCGGAGGCAAGATCGATCCGGCCCCGGCCAGAGCCCGTGTTAGCTTCGCCGCTGTTTAACCCCTCAGCCAAGACCAAGCAGAAGAAAGCCGGGCTCGGCTTTAAGCCCATCCCCACCTGTTGAATAGTTGTGGAACCATCGAGCTCCCCTCATAGAGGGGTTGGGGGTGAGGGGAGAAAACCAAAGCTGACTAGTTTGTGCCGACCACCAAGCGGCAGAAGGCCTTCTTGCCCACCTGCAAAACCCGCCCGTCCAGCTCAGAGGCTTGGGCAAACTCCAGGTCGGGATCCTCCACCTTTTGCCCGTCCAGCCGCACGGCGCCCCCTTGGATTTGCCGACGGGCCTCGGCAGCGCTCTTGCAGAGGCCGGATTCGCGCAGGATGTAGCTCAGTTTTACCGGGTAAGACAAGCACTGGATGGCAAAAGTGGGGATGGATCCCGTTTCAACGAGATTGCCTTGTAACACCAGCGCTTGGGCGGTGCGCTGCGCCTCTTCTGCGGCTTCAGAAGAGTGAAATTGGGCCACGAGGGTCTTGGCCAAGAGGATCTGGCGCTGGCGGGGATCCGCCGGCAGCTCCGAGGGGGGCACCGAGGTGAGCAGCTCAAAGTAGCGCTCCACCAGCTGATCCGGCACCTTCTCTAGCTTGGAGTACATGGTGAGGGGATCCTCGGTCAGGCCCACGTAGTTGTTTTTGGACTTGGACATTTTCTGGTAGCCATCTAAGCCCTCCAACAGGGGCACCGTCAGGCAAAATTGAGGGGTTTGGCCCTTCCACAGTTGCAGCTCCCGGCCAACCAGGAGGTTAAAGCGCTGGTCAGTCCCCCCTAGTTCCACGTCGGCTGCCAGGGCCACCGAATCATAGCCCTGCAGGAGGGGGTAGAGAAATTCGTGGAGATAAATTGGCGTCCCCGAGCGGTAGCGCTGGGCAAAGTCCTCTTTGGCCAACATCTGCCCCACCGTCATCTGAGCCTGCAGCTCGATTAGCTCGCTCAAGGTAAGGCGGGCCAGCCACTCGCTGTTGCGGCGCACCTCCAGCCGGCCAGGGGTGGCAAAGTCCAAAATCTTGGCAGCCTGCTCCAGATAGGTGCGGGCATTTTCCTCCACTTCTGCCGGCGTCAGACGGGGACGCGCCTCCGATTGGCCAGTGGGATCCCCGACCAGGGCTGTAAAATCCCCGATGAGGAGGATGGCCACATGGCCAGCATCCTGGAATTGGCGCAACTTGCGCAAGACCACTGCATGGCCCAGGTGCAGATCTGGCCGCGTGGGATCGATGCCCAGCTTCACCCGCAAGGGGCGATCGGTGGTGGCCAGGCGCTCCGCCAAGGCTGCCGCTCCCCCTGGGAAGACCTCGGCCACTCCCCGCTGCGTGATCTCGGCGATGCGGGGATCTCCCTGGGCTGACGAGACAGCAGTTGGAAATGTTCTCGAAGTTGGCTCCATCCACTTGGCTCGATGAGCACCATGGGCTATTTTAAGCCCATCAAAACCTTCGGGGTACTCTGGCGACGGGGGATAGAGACTGAGGAGGGCAGCTCCCCTTGGGTCTCACAACTAGCGGGGGAATTCCCAAGGCCATTGGGGAACTACTGGGCCCCCCTTTCATCCCCCCGTGTACGAGGGGACAGAGGGGGGTTCGGGAACGCTTGGGGAGATCTGGCGTAGTGACAAGTAGGTGAAGAAGTTAGTGGCCCGTCACTAATTACTAACCACTAGCCACTAGTTAGTAAGTGCTGTCGTGGAACCAAGAACAAGAATCCCCGCCCTTTAGGGATGGGGGGTATGTCGACGCAGGCTTCATAAAAGCTGCAGAGAAGCAGAAAGCTTTCTCCCCTGCAGACCCTGCCAGGATCAGCCGTAGTATCCCTGGTTGATCCGGTTTTCCAGTTGGTTGGCTCCCTCTTGGTACTCCCCAAACACGAAGTTCTCCGCGTTCGCCTTGATCAAGGCCTTCTGTTGCTCCGTCAATTCTGGGATCTGCAGCATGTCCTCCAGGCTGTTGTAGGGAGCATTTTTTACTAGGATGCGGGCCAGGGTGGGATAGAAGCCGGGCAACTGGCGGTAGTTGCGCAGGATGGTGTTGTTCACGTCGATGGGAGTGTCAAGATGTTTCACCGGCGGCAGCTCCGCCGCCACCGCCGGGATCCCCAAGGGGACCAAGCACAGACAGAGCAGCAACAGGATAGACACCAAGGCGGACAGGAGCCGACGCATAGCACCACCTCTCCAGACAGAGTTGAAAGCAGTCATGACAACGCTCAGGGGATAGGTCGCTAACATTCTCCGACCATTTAGTGTCTCATCCCCGCTCCCCCGAATCGAGACCCAGATTCAAATTTGGATCCCGACAGAAACAATTTTTAACAACTATGATCGGGGAATAGCCTTTTGGCGGCTGACCGACTTTCCATCGCTTTTGTTTTGCCCCATGTCCGACTCCACCATCCTCCATCCCCTCAGCCCCTCTGGACGGGAGACGCCTCAACCCCTCTCTGCCGTCGATGCCGAGCTGGAGCTGCTAGAGCAGCGAGAACTCTTCCTCTGGCGGCACATCGGGCCGGACGCCCAGCAAATCCGTCAGATGTTGCACGCCTTAGGGCTGAGCTCTCTACGGGAATTAGTGGATAAGGCGGTACCGGCGGCCATCCGCAGCAGCCGACCCCTGGGCCTGGGATCCCCCTGCAGCGAGCAACAAGTATTGGCGGAGCTGAGGGCGATGGCGGCCCAGAACCAGGTGTGGCGCTCCTTTTTGGGTATGGGCTATTCCAACTGCCTGACGCCGCCGGTGATTCAGCGCAACATTCTGGAGAACCCCGGCTGGTACACCCAGTACACCCCCTACCAGGCGGAGATCGCCCAGGGGCGGCTAGAGGCCCTGCTCAATTTCCAGACGATGGTGATCGATCTAACAGGCATGGAGATCGCCAATGCCTCCCTGCTGGACGAAGCCACTGCCGCCGCCGAAGCGATGAGCCTGGCCTACACCTTAGCGGGCAAGCAATCCCCAGTTTTTTGGGTGGATCGCGGCTGCCATCCCCAGACCATTGCCGTCGTGCAGACGCGGGCAGAGCCCTTGGGGATCCAGGTGCGTGTGGCCGATCCTTCGCAGTTGGAGCTGGAGAACGGCTTTGGATTGCTCTTGCAGTATCCCAACACCTATGGAGAGATCCGGGATTACCGCGAGCTGGTGGAGCGGGCCCACCAAAGGGGGATGGTGGTGGCCGTAGCTGCCGACTTGCTCAGCCTGACTCTCCTGCAGCCGCCGGGAGAATGGGGGGCGGACATCGTGGTGGGATCCACCCAGCGCTTTGGGGTGCCCCTGGGCTACGGCGGCCCCCATGCCGCCTACTTTGCCACTCGCGAGGCCCACAAACGGCTGCTGCCGGGGCGCCTGGTGGGGATCTCTCAGGATGCTCAGGGCAGGCCGGCCCTGCGCCTGGCTCTGCAAACCCGGGAGCAGCACATCCGCCGCGACAAGGCCACCAGCAACATCTGCACCGCCCAGGTGCTCTTGGCCGTGGTGGCCTCCATGTATGCCGTCTATCACGGCCCCCGAGGCCTGCGGCAAATCGCCGAACGCATCCACCGCCAGGCCCATCACCTAGCGGCCGCGATTCGCCAGCTGGGCTACAGGGTGGGGCCAGAGTATTTCTTCGACACGTTTTGGGTAAGGGCAGAGTCCCCCGCCCAGGTTGGGCAGATCCAAGAGCGGGCCGCCCAGCGGCGCATCAACCTGCGCCGGATCGACGAGATGACCCTGGGGATTAGCTTGGACGAGGCCACCACCGCTCAGGATCTGCGCGATCTCTGGCAGATCTTTGCCGGCTCTGAAGAGCCAGCCTGGGATGTCGAGGGCCTGGGTTTGGATGCCAACCAAAGCCTGCCCCCCCAGCTCTTGCGCACCACTCCCTACCTCACCCATCCGGTGTTCAACCGCCACCACTCGGAAACGGAGCTGCTGCGCTACATCCACCGCCTGCAGAGCCGGGATCTCTCCCTTGTCCACTCCATGATCCCCTTGGGCTCCTGCACCATGAAGCTGAACGCCACAGCCGAGATGCTGCCGATGACCTGGCCGGAGTTTGCCCAGCTCCATCCTTTTGTGCCCCTGGAACAAGCTCGCGGCTATCAAACCCTCTTTGCCCAGTTGGAGCAGATGCTGGCGGAGATCACGGGCTTTGCCGGCGTCTCCCTGCAGCCCAACGCCGGATCTCAGGGGGAATACGCCGGCTTGCTGGCCATTCGCCGCTACCACCAGGCGCGAGGGGAAAGCCAGCGGCAGGTGTGCCTGATCCCCACCTCTGCCCATGGCACCAACCCCGCCAGCGCTGTCATGGCGGGGATGCAGGTGGTGAGCGTGGCCTGCGACAGGGCCGGCAACATCGACCTCGAAGACCTGCGGGCCAAGGTGGAGCAGCACCGGGAACGCCTGGCTGCCCTGATGATTACCTACCCCTCCACCCATGGGGTGTTTGAGGAAGGGATCCGCCAGATTTGCCAGATGATCCACGAGGCCGGGGGGCAGGTGTACATGGATGGGGCCAACCTCAACGCCCAGGTGGGCCTCTGCCGCCCTGCGGAGCTGGGGGCCGATGTCTGCCACCTCAACCTGCACAAGACCTTCTGCATCCCCCACGGCGGCGGCGGGCCGGGGGTGGGGCCCATTGCCGTTGCCCGTCATCTGCTGCCGCATTTGCCCGGCCACCCCTTTTTGCCCGGCTGCAACGGCCCGGTCAGCGCCGCCCCCTGGGGCAGTGCCAGCATCCTGCCCATTGCCTGGGCCTACATCCGCCTCATGGGATCCGCCGGCCTTACCCTAGCTACCCAAGTGGCCCTCCTCAATGCCAATTACATCGCCAAGCGGCTGGATCCCTACTACCCGGTGCTCTACAAAGGGCCGGGGGGATGGGTGGCCCACGAGTGCATCCTGGACCTGCGCCCCCTCAAGAAAAGCGCCGGCATTGAGGTGGAGGATGTAGCCAAGCGGCTAATGGACTACGGCTTCCACGCCCCCACCATCTCCTGGCCGGTGCCGGGGACAATGATGGTGGAGCCCACCGAGAGCGAATCCCTAGAAGAGCTGGATCGCTTCTGTGAGGCAATGATCGCCATTCGCCAGGAGATTGCTGCCATCGAGCGGGGCGAGATGGATCCCGTGCGCAATCCCCTTAAACTTGCCCCCCACACCGCCGAGGTAGTGGCTGCCGACCACTGGGATCGCCCCTACCCTCGCTCCCTAGCCGCCTATCCCCTCCCGTGGGTCAAGGAGCGCAAGTTCTGGCCCAGCGTCAGCCGCATTGACAACGCCTACGGGGATCGTCACCTGGTGTGCAGTTGTCAGCCCTGGCTGGAAGGCTAACCCTCAGATCAAGCCGCTTGTGGTTTCACTTGGACCAGCTCTGAGCAAGAGGAGAGGAGTTGCTCGGCCTCTTGCATAAGGCGCTCAGTCTCTGGCAGCGAGGCCAGCACCAGGGGCAGCACCTCCTCATCGGCCTTGACGGCATTCTCGGTTTCTTGCAGGAGATTGATCGAGTCCTCGGTAAGCAGGTCAGCCACCTGCGACAGTTGCGCCTTCAGCGAGGCGTTCTCTCGCTCCAATTGCGCCAGCCGCGCTTGCAGGCTATCCACTTGCCGATCTCGCTCTCCCAGGGCTGCTTCCAGCTCACGGTTGCGGGCCTCCAACGCTTGGCGGGCTGCCTCTGCTTGGTTCAGCCGTTCTGTCAAGCTGGCCAATTCCTCCTCCAAACTGGTGAGGCGACTCAACTGTTGCAAAAGTTGGGCATTCTCTGCTTCCAGTTTTTCAATCAACGCCTGAGCGCTCAACAGATCTGCTTTGGTGGACTCCAGCTCGTGACAGACTTGGTCATAGTTGGCAATCAGCTCGCCCAGCCGAGCTTCTCTCTCCCGAAGTTCTTCTCGCAGGGAACGGACCAAGCGATCCCTTTGTTCGACGCCCTGTTGTAACTGTTCGACGTCCTGCCGCAGGATAGGCAGTTCATCCAAAGCTTTCCGGGCCGTGACCAGAAGCCTCCTGAAGCTCTTCTGCAGGCGGCTGTGGGAGTGATCTAATTTGGCGAAGGCTTCGTTGAGCGAGAGATAAGCCTCGCACAGTTTCGTGTAGCGCTGGGCCAGAAAAGTAGGGTGATCCATAATGCAGAGTCCAGGTGGGGGTGCCATGTCCATTTTATGCCGCTCATTCTATCGACCCAAGCCGGAAAAGAGGTTATTCGCTACAACAACCGTGGGATTAATTTTACTTTAAGATTTTCCTCTCTCTGGGCAAACAGCTCACGTCCTGCCCCGACAAGATTCAAACTCTCTGGCAAAAACAAAGGGGCAAAAGCGGCCCTCAAGAGTGGCACATTTTTACCCCTATCGAGGGGATTATAAATTTAGCGTCTGGAGCAAAGGATTCAAAATTAAAACACTAGATATGGTTCAAACGCGCCTAGAGGGAGCATCTCCTGGCTCAGGCAGGCCGCGCATCCGGGATCCCCAGCGCTTCCAGATGGGCGGCGGCCCGCAACAGGTTGGCCTCTTGGTAGGGGGCAGCCACCAGTTGTACGCCAAAGGGCAGGGATGTTGGCAGGCCGACAAAGGAGAGGGGCTGGGTTAGAGGCTCATCTTCTCAACCGTCGGCAGCAACGGAAACTCCAGCAGCTGTTGAGCAAGGGGCAAGAAGCGGGCGAAGTTTTCGATCACCTCCGCTCGATGGTCGGGATGCAGGAGTTGGGCCCTCTGATCGATGTAGGTTTCGGGATCCCAAGGTTGCATCGATGCAAGGGGTCGGCTGGGGAAAAAGTACCACAAGCCAGCTTGCCAAAACCAGCAGAAAGTTACCCAAGGCAAAATCCAAAGACAAGACCGTCCTTGGCTAAGGGGTGGCCATCGACGCCGTGCTACCTTGCGGAGGCCAAAGGCGTTCGTGGGGAAAGACAGGGCGAGTCACTGCCTGCCGCTCCCATTCCTCCAAGCTGGGGCGACGACCGGCAGCAGAACTGGAGGCGCTGGCCTGCAGGCGCTTGCGGAACAGGCGCAACTGCTGCTGCTCTGCAGCGGGGGAAACATGCTGGGCAAAGAGGGGATGCAAGAGCTTCTCTTCCTGCTCGAACTGGGCCCGCAACTGCCGATAGAAGTGAAGAGCAGAAGTGGGATCCAACTGCTGCGGGTCGCGCTCCGCCTGGTGCAAAAAGCGCGTCAGCTCCGGGATCTGATCCCGCAACTGCTGCTCCAGCCGGTCAATTTGGGCGCTGCGGTGGGGATCCGCCGCCAGAGCCGTCCTGAGCAGCGGGTAAAGGACATGGCGCTCCAGTTGAATGTGGCGGGAGAGGCGCTGCCGCAACCTTTGCACACAGAGACGCCGCTGCTCCAGATCTAACTCCGGAGCTCGAGAGAGGCGAGCCAAGAACTGCAGGGTAACACGGTGCTGTTCAGCACAAAGGACAACCAGTGTACCGGCAGAGGCCGAAGGAGACATAGCAGCTCACCGGAGAGAGGGCTTCACTTTAGCTTAACTTTGTCAAGACACGGCAGCTTGCGTAAGGGTACGGGACTGGTGCAGGTGTCTTGGATACACTCAGACAGCAATTCCGGCAAAAGCTGCCCAGATCTGCACTCCGGTCGCTAGGCTTGCACAGGCCAGCGGCGTTTCCAGGCGGAAGTGGGCTCAAGGGGTGAAGTTTGCTGTTCTCGCTGGCGTTGCAGCCGAATCTGGGCTCTATCCCCTTGCAAGGTAGGATCCCGGTAGGGCACCGCGGCGCGGGTTCGCAGGTGCTCCCACTCCATGGGCGAGAGGAGCGGCAGGTGATGCGGTTGGGGCGAGGCCACCGTGCCCGGCCAGGGGCGGCCCACCGGCGGCGTCGAGCCAATGAATAGCCCCGCCTCCAGCAAGGCCGCCCGCACCGCCGCCGCACAGGAATAGGTGGCCAGGATCCCGCTGGGGCGCATTCGCTCGGCCACTGCCCGCAAGAAGTCCACCGTCCACAGCTCCGGGCAAACCGAAGGGGAGAAGGGATCCAAAAACACCGCATCCGCCCATCCCGGCGGCACCTGGAGCAGGGTTTGCCGGGCATCTCCCCACAGCAGGGTTCCCCGCCAGCGCGGCGATTGCCAGGATCCCTGCTCGATCAAGTGTTGCCACTCCTGGCCAAAGCTCCAGGTGGATCCCACCCCCACCTGCCAGGCCTGGCGGGGCACCTCTGGGGATCGCTCCAGGCCAATGACTTCCACAGGGCAATCGGGCCGCACCTGCCAAATCGTCTCCAAGGCCAGGCCGGAGTTGTAGCCGAGGCCAAAGCAAATATCCAAGAGGCGAATGGGATCGTCCGGATCCCGCTCCAACGGCAGGCGATCCAGCCGGCAAGGGCGGACAAACTTCTCCAGCGCTTCCTGGGCAGCGCCGCTGGTGTTATGGAAAGCCTGCCCGAACTCTTGGGAGAAAAAGGTCAGGGATCCATCCCCTGTGGTCAACACCTGCCACTGGGTTTCTGCGGTCATGGGCTATTGCAAGTCTCTATTTCCAGCTTGGCGATTCTTTGATAGCTTGAGAACGTTAAGATGAGTTTCGCAGCTCACCGGCAGGGCTTACAGATTCAGCTCTGGCCATCCCTAGCTAGGGGGGTACCTCAGCGGCTATGTCTTTACTGGATTGGTTTGCCGAGCGGCGCAAGCAGACTTCCCTTAACTTGACCGGCAGCAGCCCCTTCGACAAAGAGCGGCAAGTGCGGGAGATCGCCGACGGCCTGTGGCAGAAGTGTCCGGCTTGCGACGCCCTCACCTACACCAAGGATCTGCAGCAGAACTGGCAGGTTTGCCCGAGCTGCGGCTATCACCATCGCATCACGGCCCCGCAGCGGCTGCAGCAGCTTTTGGATCCCGGCTCCTGGCAGCCCCTTGACGAGCACCTGGCCCCCACCGATCCGCTGCACTTTTTCGACCAAAAGCCCTACGCCGAGCGACTGGCCTCTTATCAGGAGCGCACCCAACTTAAAGATGCCGTCTTGACCGGGCTGGGCAGCTTGGAAGGGATCCCAGTGGCGATGGGCGTGATGGACTTCCGCTTTATGGGCGGCAGCATGGGCTCGGTGGTGGGCGAGAAGATCACCCGTCTTACCGAACGAGCTACCCGCGATCACCTGCCCCTAGTCATCTTCTCCGCCTCGGGGGGAGCCCGCATGCAGGAAGGGATCCTCAGCTTGATGCAAATGGCCAAAACGGCAGCCGCTCTGCAAAGGCACCGCGAGGCCGGGCAATTGTTCATCTCTGTGCTCACCCATCCCACCTATGGGGGGGTGACTGCCAGCTTTGCCATGTTGGGGGATTTGATCCTGGCCGAACCCGGCGCCCAGGTGGGGTTTGCCGGGCCCAATGTTATTGAGCAAACCATCGGCAAGGGCAAGCTGCCGGAGGGCTTCCAGACGGCCGAATATCTGCTGGCCCACGGGCTCATCGACGCAATTGTGCCGCGAACCGAGCTGCGCAGGCGCCTGGCCCAGTTGCTGGCCATGCACCGTCCTCGCCTGCGTATGTCCCTTCCCGCCCTCGAGCCGACTTATGCGCTCGATCCGGCCAGGATCTGAGATGGGGAGCCAAGGTTGGATCCCTCTGCCTGCAGGCGGAGCGGCTAGCTCCCCTCTCCCAAAGGGAGAGGGGTAGGGGGTGAGGGATTGCTCCCCGTCTGAAGAGGAAGTGAGGGTAGCTGCCTCAACGCTGGGCCCCGCAGACAATCTCAACCAGTTGGAAATTGCCATGGCAAAGAGGGATACCCTCTCTTTCTGCATAAGAGGGATTTCCTGCCGAGGGGGTAATAGCAGCAACCGATGGTGCTAAGGTGGGGCATGAGGTCTTGACTGGAAACGATGGATTTTAAGCTGCGCATCCGTACTGCCGAAACCCCCCAGGGGCAAAAGCTGGCAATCGTGCCCTTAGAGGGTCGCTTTGACGCCAAAGCCGCTTCTGAAGTCCGGCAGTTGCTGCAGCAGGTTTTGGATTTTGGCTACCACAACCTGTTGATCGACATGTCGGCGGTTACCTTTATGGATAGCTCCGGCCTGGGAGTGCTGATCTCGGCCTTGCGCAAGTGCCGGGCTGCCGGCGGCAACCTCAGCCTCTGTTGCGTTCCCGAAAGTGTCTCCCTTGTCCTCAGCCTCACCTCCATGGAAAAGGTCTTGACCTGTTTTGACGACCTAGAGACGGGCATCGCCAACTTCTCCACCGCTTCTTCCGCTCGCTAGGCCGACATTCCTTTTTGATTTGCTTCGATGCCCTTCCTGCGCTGCTGACCTGGTTCCCAGGATTCGTTGAGAATGCTCAGCCATGCCCCAAACCGGCCTCGATACCTTTCAGCTTCTTTACCAGCACCACCGTGGCCCCAGCTTTTGCGAGCGCATGCTGGCCACGGCTCCTGGGCGCTTCAACGAGGCCTTTTGGCGGTTTTGGCAGCAGCACGTTGAGCCTTGCTTGCCTGCTGCGCCCTGCCTGCTGGATCTGGGAACGGGGCCGGGGTATGTCCTCCGGCAGTGGGCCCAGCGCTACCCCGGCGGACAGTTGATCGGCGTAGATCTGATGCCCTACATGTTGGAGCGGGCTAAAGCCGACCTCAAAGACATCCCCGGCATCCAACTGCTGCAAGCGGACCTCCACGATCCCCATTTGCCCCTGCCCGATAGCAGCGTTGACGCGGCCCAGGCGGTGGTGGTGATCCACGAGATGGTGCAGCCGGTGCGCCTGTTGCAAGCGGTGCGGCGTCTACTCAAGCCAGGGGGACGATTTTTGCTAGTGGACTGGGTGCGCGCCCCCCTCAGCCTCTACTTCGATGCCGCCACCGAGGCCCAACTGTTTCAGCCGGACACCCCCCTAGATACCTTGGTGGATCAATTTACCCACTTCTACGAGCACAACCGCTTCAGCGCCGAGGACTTGGCCTGGCTGTTGGAGAAGGTTGGTTTAAGAGTCGTGGCCCAGGAGCTCTACGGGCAAAATCGCTTTGTGCGTCTTGTGGCCGAAAAGCCCTAGAGGACTTCAAGGATCCGCCGCTCGCCGGACTGCACCTGGGCAAACACCTGCACCTCGGTGCTCATTTTGCGCAGTTGGCGGGCCAACTTAATCGCCTTGTCGCGGGGGAGAGGGGGGCTCACCACCGCCGGCAGACAGCGCAACAGCGGCTTCAGGGCCGTCTTGGGCAGCCGCGCATAAAACGCCAAGGTGGAGAGGATCTCGTCTTCAAAGTAGGGGTTGCGACATTCCAAAAGGCGCACTTGATACAGCTCCGGCGGCAGAGGGCGTCCCTGGGCCAGGCGAATCAGGGATCCCACCGTCCCCATCACATACAGGCGATCCCCCCGCTTCAACACCGTCTCGCCCTCTTTCTGCCAGATCTTGGGGAAAACACAGGGCCGGCCCGGTCGGGAGTGATGCAGCAAAATTGCCAGGTCGTAATCCTGGGCCAGTTGCCGCAGGGACAGCCCCAGGTAAGGGCTGGAAGGCGAGACCTCCAGCAGCGTCACCAGCAGCGTTTCCCCCTCCCAAGTTAAGGTGCCGTAAACGGATCCCACCAGCGCTGCCGTGGCAAAAGCGCGCGCCCCCAGGGCGGTGGTGCTGTAGCTGGTTCCCAGCGTCTGCAGATGCCGCTGCATCCGCGCCGCCACCTGGGGATCGGTAACCCGCAAGATGGTGCGGATCCCCGGTTGCAGGCTGTGGGCGGTCAGGGCGGTCTCGAGGTTGGTGAGATCGTCAGGCGTCGTGCAGATCAGGCAGCGGCTGCTTTGGATGCGAGCCTGTTGCAGCGTGCTGGCCAGAGCGTAGTTGCCCCGAATCACCACCGCCCCCTCCCGTTCCGCCGCTTCCACCAGAGGGTTGTCGCTGTCGGGCTCCACCACCACCACCTCATAGCCCATCTGCCGCAACAACTGCAGCACCAAGTAGCTTAGCCGCCCCAAACCGGCAATCACCACATGATCCGCTTTGGGCATACGGGCGGCTCGGCCCAAGCCAAAGCGGCTGCTCACCAACTTGTCGGTCACCAACCCGTAGATCAACCCCACCAGGGCAGCTCCCACCAAGGTCATGACCACCGCCACCACCTTCACCCCCAGCGGCGTCTCCGCCTGCTGAAAAGCCTCGATGTCGCCATACCCCCCTGTCAACACCACGATGGTCAGCAGCAGCCCGTCAACCACAGATTTGCCGATAATTCTGAAATTAATGACCCCCAGCACCAACATCGCCCCCAAGGTGAAGGTGAGGGTATGCACGATGGGCTTGACCTGCAGCAGTCCCTGCAGGCTTCTGCGCAGCCAAGATAGGAGGCCCCGCCCGAACGACTTGCCTCGCCGTTGTTGTCGCCTGTCTTGCGCCTGTCCGCTGGCCCAGCGTTGGGCCCGCGAAGAGCCGCGCCGCCCGTTGCGCTCCAACAGTTGCAGATAGGATCTGGGGTCGCAGATCACCAAAATGCGATCCCCCTCCAGCAGCTCTGCCTCGTGGTCGAAATCGTCGAAAACCCGAAACTCGGAAAAGTCGGACAGCCCGTCCACCGGGTAGTGGAACAGCACCCGCGCCCCAAAGGTTTCCTCCAGTTCCGCGAGGGGCATGTGCAGCAGACGGGAGTTGTAGCCGATGGTCAGCTCCACCACGTTCCAGAGGGTGGTCTCTTGGGGGGCGCCCAAATAAAGCGGATCGGCCAGCTCCGGCGGCATCGTGGCCGGCTGAGCCTCCAACTGGGGCAGCTCGAAGTAGCCGACAAATTCGTCCGAGACAGCCTTGAGGGCAAAGGCCGGAGCCGCTAAGCCGGCAACCGATAGGGAAAAATGCTGCGGCAAAATCGAGTCCAGGTAGCGGGCAAGGCCGGTGTTAAACAGACGAGAGACAATGCGCGCCTGCGGGTTGAGATCTCGAATCAAGAGGGCCAGCTCGAAGTTGGCCTGGTCGTTGTCCTCCAGCAGCAGCGCCACCTTGATCCGCTCGATCCCAGCCCGGCGCAGCACCTCCGGCTGATGGGGATCCCCCTCTACGTATTGCCACGGTTCCTTTAACAAAGAAGGCCGCGGGCCAGGAGCCACCACCACCGCGCGCTGTCCAAAGTCTTCCAGAATCTGCAGCGTCAACGCTGCCAAGTCGTTGTAGCCACAGACTAGGAGGAAAGCACCTGGATCCCGGCCATTGTCTTGCAGTTGCTCATCCGGCCCTTGAGAAGGGGAGCCCACCATACTCCACCATCCACCCTGCTCCCTTTATACCCAAGGCAGCTCTAAAACCCCGACCTACCCAAAATATTCCAGTAAGGGATCCCCTTGCCCGGCCAGCCGCATGAGGAGCGACCTTGGCTCTTGTTTCCAGCGAGAGTTGGCGGATCTGAGGCCAAACGGTTCAAAGATGAGAACAACTCCCAACAGCTTGACTCGGTACTTAGGATCCTCTATCATTGCCCCAGAGCAAAATTCTTGAATAAAAATCTCAATAAGCTTGGCCTAGACAAAGATCAAAAGGCCGGCATTTGGGAAAACTCCCCTGCTTTCAGGGGAGGGACTTTCAAGTGCTTTCTCGGGTAAAGGCATTGCTGACTGGGTCAATGCAGCAGCCTTTCTTGAAATGTTTTTGAGTTTAGGAGTTGGGTATGCGCTTATCGCGACGGCAATTTGTCAGCTGGGCCGCTCTGGGCTCTGTAGCCTTGGCGGCAGGCTCGTTGGGGCGTCCGGCCCGCGGCGCCAACCGGGAGGTGAACCTCTACACCTCTCGGCACTACGGCACAGACGAAAAATTGTACGACCTCTTCAAGCAGAGAACGGGCATTACGGTGAACTGGGTGCAGGGCAAAGCCGACGAGATCGTCCAGCGCATCCGCAGCGAGGGATCCAACAGCCCCGCTGATATCTTCATGACAGTGGATGCCGCCCGACTGTGGCGTGCCCAGAACGAAGGCTTCTTTCAGCCCATTCAGTCGGAGACGCTCTCCAAAAATATTCCCGAGTCTCTGCGGGATCCGGAGGGCTACTGGTTTGGCCTCACCAAGCGGGCCAGGGTGATCATGTACAACAAGGACAAGGTGGATCCCAAGGAGCTCTCCACCTACGAAGATCTGGCCAACCCCAAGTGGCGGGGCAAGGTGCTCACCCGCTCCTCCAGCAATGTGTACAGCCAATCTCTGACGGCCTCGATCATCTTGGCGCATGGGATCCCGGAAACCGAAAAGTGGGCCCGCGGCCTAGTGGCCAACTTTGCCCGCCCGCCGGAAGGGGGAGACATCGATCAGATCAAAGCCGTAGCTGCTGGCGTGGGGGATGTAGCCTTAGCCAACACCTACTACCTGGCGCGCTTGATCAAATCCGACAATCCTGAAGATCGGGCCGTAGCGGAAAAGGTGGGCGTCTTCTTCCCCAACCAAGAAGATCGCGGCACGCACGTCAACATCAGCGGCGCCGGAATTTTGAAAACTGCTCCCAACAAAGAGGCGGCCATCCAGTTTCTGGAGTTCCTCTCCGGCCCAGAAGCGCAGGCTATCTTTGCCCAAAGCAACAACGAGTACCCGGTGCTGCCGGGGGCTGAGATCGACTCGGTGGTGGCCAGCTTTGGCACCTTCAAGGGAGACACGATCAACGCCGCCAGCATCGGTCGCGTGACCCCCGATGCCCTGATGGTTATGGATCGGGCCGGTTGGAAGTAGATCATGCCTCCAGGACAGGCCCTGAGCGCAGCCTCCCGTTGGTAGAGCCGCAAACGTTAAGCAGCTTGACAGTTTTTGGCCAAACGTTGATACTCTAGGACGGCGTTGCCTCCGTTCGAGGCCGCTCGGGCCTTTTGTCTATACTTTTTCAAGGTTTCTGGAGGCTCAGCCAATGAAGCAACTGCGCACTGCAGTCTTGTTTTTGCTCCTCCCTTTTTTAACTTCTTCCTACAGCAGTAGCCCGGCAGAGGCCATTGAAAGCCTCCCCGAAAAGGCTCCCGTTCCCAAGCGGGATCTGCTTTTAACCACGGAAAACGGCGTCAAAATCTATAATGGCGGGTTTGGCTCTGGCCTTGCCTTTGATGGCCAGTACTTCTATGCTCTCACCGATCGCGGCCCCAATATCGACGGAGCTGAATCCAACGACAAGATCTTTCCTAAGCCCGACTTTACCCCTCAAGTTGCCAGATTATCCCTGGAGGGCGAGGGCTTCAAGTTAGACAAAGTCATCCTGCTGCAAGACGAAACCGGCAAAAATCTCACGGGGATCCCCAATCCATCTGATTTGGGGGGAACAGGAGAAAAAGCTTACGATCTCAGTGGCAAACAGATAGCGCCGGATCTCAAGGGCATCGATCCAGAAGGCATTGCGGTGGCCAAAGATGGCAGTTTTTGGGTTGCCGACGAATATGGACCTCACTTGATCCACTTCGACGCCAACGGCAAGGCCATCGAGTGGCTAAATCCTTTTGGGAGCGGAGTCGGTGGCAAAAAGCTGCCAGAAGTCTACAAACATCGGCGCCCCAATCGCGGCATGGAGGGGCTGACGCTGACGCCCAATCAGAACTATCTGGTTGGCATCATGCAGTCGCCGCTTTTGAACCCAAACAAAGACGTTCAAAAGACTGCGACCGTTTGCAGAATACTCTTCTATGACCTGACCACGGGCAAGTTTAGGGAATACCTCTACCCTCTGGAGGGAACAGGCACGGCCGTTAGCGAAATTGCCGCCATCACAGACACGACTTTCCTAGTCCTCGAGCGGGACGGCAAAACTCCGGGAGCCGACAAAGACGTAACCAAGAAAATCTACAAAATTGACATCTCTGGCGCTACCGATGTCTTTGATCCTGGCCCAAACGGCCGGTTGGTCGACGGCAAAACGCTGGAGCAGTTGACCCAAGAGGAAAAGGCCGCAGCAGGGATCAAGCCTGTTGCCAAAGAAGAAGTCTTTGACATCACGTCGATCCCCAATTATCTCCACGATAAGCCAGAGGGATTGGTCATTCTCGACGCAAATACTCTGGCGATAGTGAACGATGACGACTTCGGCATTGTCTCGGAAAAAGGCGTGGTTCAGGAGAAAAAGATGCCCTACCTAGACAACAAGCTAGACGAGAACATTGTCTATTTTGTTAAGTTGCCAAAGGGTTTGTTTTGAAAGAGAACCTAGCTGTCAAAAGGGGGAAATTCCCTACGGATTTCCCTTTTTTCTCAGAGCTTGCCGGAGCAGGTGTCCCTGAAAAATTGAGATGCACACAGGAACTGGGCTAAAGTTGTTGAGCAAATCTCTGCAAAAAGTTGGCTTCCCCCCTCTCAGCGGATGGGCACTCCTGACTTTAACCCTCAGCGGCCTCATCCTCCTTCCCGTCCTGACGGTGCTGCTCAGCCTCTTTGCCGATGAGCGGCAGGTTTGGCAGCACCTGGCCGACACGGTCTTGGGGCTATATGTGCGCAATACCCTGGTGATGATGGTGGGTGTGGCAGTGGGCGTTATCCTGGTCGGCAGCGGCACCGCCTGGCTGGTGACGATGTGCGAGTTTTGGGGGCGGGCCTGGCTGGAGTGGATGCTGGTGTTGCCCCTGGCAGCTCCTACTTATGTGTTGGCCTACGCCTACACGGACTTTTTGCAAGTAACCGGCGGCTTCCAGATCTGGCTGCGGCGGGTCACCGGCTGGGGCATCGGCGACTACTGGTTCCCTAACATTCGCTCCTTGTGGGGGGCGATCCTGCTGCTCGTCCTCACTCTTTACCCCTATGTGTATCTCTCGGCGCGGCTGGCCTTCCAGGAACAGTCGGTGGCCTGTTTGGAGGTGAGCCGCTCCTTGGGCTATGGGCCGTGGGCCAGCTTTTTCCGAGTGGCCTTGCCGCTGGCGCGGCCGGGGATCGTGGCCGGCTGTCTGCTGGCTTTGATGGAGACCTTGAACGACTTTGGGACGGTCAGCTACTTTGGGGTCGATACCTTTACCACCGGCATCTACCGCACCTGGACGGCCTTGGGCAATCCGGTGGCTGCCGCCCAGCTCTCGGCGCTGCTGCTGCTGTTGGTGCTGCTGCTGATGGCCCTGGAGCAATTTTCCCGCCGGCGGGCGCGCTACTATCGCCAAGGGTTCAAGCCGTCCCTCACCCGCTACCGTCTGCAGGGGATGCGGGCGGTGGGGGCGTGGCTGGCCTGTGGGATCCCGATTGGGCTGGGCTTTGTCGTGCCGGCCCTGATCCTGCTCAACATGACTCTGCGCCAGGGAGAGTTGGGCCGCCGCTTTTGGAGCTACGCCCAGAACAGTTTTCTCCTCTCGACGATCACGGCGGTGATTGCCGTCTTGGTGGCGGTGGTGGTGCTGTACGGTTTGCGGCTGCAAGGGTTCGAGCAGGCGAGATCTGTCCGGGGCCTGCGGCTGGCGGTGCGGCTGTCTTCTCTGGGCTACGCGCTGCCCGGGGTGGTGATCGCGGTGGGGGTTCTGATTCCCCTAGGGCGGCTGGATCAACTGCTGAGCGACTTGCGGCAGGTGGTACTGCAACAGCCGCCCGGCTTGGTGATCAGCGGCACCATTGTGGCGTTGGTGTTTGGCTACCTGGTGCGCTTTTTGGCCGTTGCCCTGGCCACGGTCGAGGCGACGCTAGCGCGCATTCCTCCCAGCCTGGATGAAGCAGCCCGCAGCTTGGGGCAGGGATCCCTGGGCACCTTGCTACGGGTGCACCTGCCCCTGATGGGAGGCGGGATCCTGGCGGCGATGCTGCTGGTGTTTGTGGATGTAATGAAGGAGCTGCCGGCAACGATGGTGCTACGCCCCTTCAACTTCGATACCTTGGCCGTCCACACCTACCGCATGGCTGCCGACGAACGGCTGGCCGAGGCCGGCGCTCCTGCCTTGGCGATTGTCCTGGTGGGGATTTTGCCGGTGATCCTGCTCAACGCCCAGATAGCCCAGCGACGCAATCTAGGCTCCTCAAATGAAATGAAACGTCTCCCTACTCCCCTCTCCTAGAGGGAGAGGGGTTGGGGGTGAGGGTCGCGGCGCGAGGCGCTTGGCTTTTCTGGGCTAGAGAAGGCTGCCCTCTATGCGTCAGCTTGAGTGCAGGAGTGGGTCACTGGAGGGAAGTTTACAGGGCCTCAGCCCCGGCAACTACCTCCAGGATCTCCTGAGTGATGGCCGCCTGCCGAGCTTTGTTGTAGGCAAGGCCCAGTGTGCGGATAAGCTCGGTGGCGTTGTCGCTGGCGTTGCTCATGGCCGTCATGCGGGCCGCCAACTCGCTGGCCGCTGCTTCCTGCAAAGCCCGCAACAACTGGTTATTCAAGTACAGCGGCAGCAGCGCGTCCAAAATCTGCACCGGATCCTGCTCGAAGATCATGTCCGGCGGCGGAGCGGAAACAGCAGCCACGATCTTGCTGCGCTCGACGGTGAACTCTCCCCCGCGCACCAGAAGGTTAAAAATCTCGTCGTCGCGGGCAGCCAGGCGCGTGGGATCCAGAGGAAGCAGCGACTGCACCACTGGCCGCGAGCTAATCAGCGAGACAAAGCGAGTGTAGATGAGCTCCACCTTATCCACCTTCTCGGAGAGGAAAGCGGAGAGCAGCTCATCCCCAATTTGAGCAGCTTCAGCGGCAGTGGGGATCTGGGACAGATTCACGTAGGTCTTGGCGATGGGGGCAGAGCGGCGCTGAAAATACTGCACCGCCTTGCGGCCCACCAGGTAAAGCCGCACCTGCTGCCCCGTCTCCTGCAGCTCGCGCACCCGCTCCTCGGTGCGCTTGATAACGTTGGCATTGTAAGCGCCGCACAGGCCCCGATCCCCGGCCACCACCAATAGGCCCACGGTCTCAATGGGCCGCTGCTTCAGCAGGGGCAGGTCGACATCCTCCAGCCGCAACCGCGTCTGCAGGCGGTAGAAAACCTGGGCCAGGCGATCGGCAAAGGGACGGGTGGCCATCACCTGCTCCTGAGCCCGTCGCACCCGCGCCGCGGCCACCAGGCGCATGGCCTCTGTAATCTTGCGGGTGTTCTTCACCGCCTTGATGCGGTCGCGAATCCGCTTTAGGTTTGCCATAACCGATCCTCTCTGCTGTGGTCACTGGATGGGGATCCCCGGCAACTAGGCCGCCTTGGCCAGGAAGCTTTGCTTGAACTCCGCGATGGCGGTTTTCAAGATCTCTTCCGCCTCGTCGGTAAGCTGCTTGGTGGAGAGGACGATCTCGCCATACTTGGGATGGGCGGTGCCCAAGTAGGACAGCAGGCCCTGCTTAAAGCTGGAGACTTTCTCCACCGGAATGTCGTCCAAATACCCCCGCGTCCCGGCGTAGATGATGGCCACCTGCTGATCCAAAGACAGGGGCGAGTACTGCGGCTGCTTGAGGATCTCCTGCAGCCGTTGGCCGCGGGCCAGTTGCTTCTGGGTAGCTTCGTCCAGGTCGGAGGCAAATTGGGCAAAGGCTTCCAGGTCGCGATATTGCGCCAGTTCCACCTTGATCGAGCCGGCCACTTTCTTCATCGCCTTGGTCTGGGCTGCCGAGCCGACGCGGCTGACAGAGATGCCGACGTTGATGGCCGGGCGAATGCCGGCGTTGAACAGATCCGACTCCAGGAAGATCTGCCCATCGGTAATGGAGATAACGTTGGTGGGAATATAGGCCGACACGTCGTTGGCCTGGGTTTCCACAATCGGCAGCGCCGTCATGGATCCCTCGCCCAGCCGGCTGTTCAGCTTGGCGGCCCGCTCCAGCAGGCGCGAGTGCAGATAGAACACATCTCCTGGGTAGGCTTCCCGTCCAGGTGGGCGCCGCAACAGCAGCGACATCTGCCGGTAGGCCACCGCCTGCTTGGACAGATCGTCGTAGACCACCAGGGTATGCTTGCCCTGGTACATGAAGTACTCGGCGATGGTGGCGCCGCAATAGGGGGCCAGCCACTGCAGCGGGGCCGGGCTGTCGGCGCCGGCAGCCACCACAATGCTGTAGTCCATCGCCCCTCGCTCGCTCAGGATGTTCACCACCTGGGCGATATTGCTCTGCTTCTGGCCGATGGCCACATAGATGCAAATGACATCCTGTCCTTTTTGGTTGAGGATGGTGTCGACAGCAAGGGTGGTCTTGCCGGTTTGGCGGTCGCCGATGATCAGCTCCCGCTGGCCCCGCCCGATGGGGATCAGGGCATCGATGGCGGTGATGCCAGTCTGCAGGGGCTCGTAGACGGAGCGGCGATCGACGATGCCAGGGGCCGGCGACTCAATGAGGCGCGTCTCGGTGCAGTGAATCGGCCCTTTGCCATCGATGGGATTGCAGAGGGGATCCACCACGCGGCCCAGCAGGGCTTCTCCCACCGGGATGCTGGCAATTCTGCCCGTGGCTTTGACGATAGATCCTTCTTGGATGTTGCGCCCGGAGCCGATCAGCACCGCGCCGACGTTGTCTTCCTCCAGGTTGAGGGCAATGCCCACCGTGCCATCCTCGAACTCCAGTAGCTCGCTGGCCATCACCTTCTCCAAGCCGTAGATGCGGGCAATGCCGTCCCCCACCTGCAGGACGGTGCCGACATTGGAGATCTGCATCTCCTGGTTGTACTGTTCGATCTGTTGCTTGATGATGGTGCTGATCTCGTCTGGGCGAATTGTAGGCATGGCAGTCCTCTCGAGGGAATGGGAAGGGATCCAAAATTAAGGAAAAACGCTCGGCCAATCTAGGCTAACTGCAGCGCCAGCCGGCGCAACTGGCCGCGCAGGCTAAGGTCGATCACCTGGGATCCAATCTTAATGATCACTCCACCCAGCAACGTGGGATCTTGGCTGGTCTGGAGCTCCACGCCGCTGGCTTGTGTGAAGTCCCTCACCCGCTCGCGGATCGACTGCTGTTGCGCCTCGGTCAAAGGTACCGCTGTGGTCACCTCGGCCAGGACGATATTTTTGAGCTTCCGCTGCAGCTCCAAGAACCGCTGGCAGACGGCCCCGAGGAACATAATACGGCGACGGTCGCTCAACAGCTTGAGCGCGTTCAGCAGCAGCGGGTGGATCTGGTCGGCAAACACCTGCTGCAACAGGTTTTTCTTGGCTTCCGCC
This sequence comes from Synechococcus sp. RC10A2, assembly GCF_047502605.1. NCBI lineage: Bacteria > Bacillati > Cyanobacteriota > Cyanophyceae > Synechococcales > Synechococcaceae > Synechococcus > Synechococcus sp. RC10A2. Next base: position 101,513 of record NZ_JANSHP010000129.1, on the reverse strand, counting down.
TTGACCAGGGGACTGGCGAGGAATTGGCCCAGCTCCGGCGTGGCCTGCACAACCGCGGCAATGAAACGGATGTCGGCCTCAAAGGTATCCAATAATCCCTGCGCAGAGGCCAGCGAAACAAGGGCTTCGGCGTAGGGATCCACCACTCTGGCGGCCATGGTGCTGCTGATCATAACTTCCCCTTTCCTCCTAGCGGGCAATCATCTGGATCCCCCGTTCAATCAGGCGCTGGTGCACCTGCTCGTTGAGGTGTTGCGGCAGCTCCTGCTCCACCTTGCTCAGGGCTTGGCGCACGATCTGGCGGCGCAGCTCCTGGAGAATTTGCTCTTGTTCGGCAGAGAGATCCCTTTCGGCGTTGGCGCGCAGCCGCTCGATCTCCCCCTCCGCCTGCTGCAACAGCTCCTGCCGGCGGGCTTCCGCATTGGCCTCCGCCTGTTTGCGAATGCGCTCCGCCTCCTGCTGAGCCTGCGCCAGCTTTTGCTGCTCCTCCGCCAGCCTCTCGATCGCCTCCTGCTTGCGCTGCTCCGCCTGGCGCAGCTCCTCGAGGATGCCTTCTCGCCGTTTGGCCAGAGCTTCCCCCACCACCCGGCGGCCCAAAATGTACAGCAGGCTGAGGATGATGGCGATGTTGATTAAGTTGCTTTCCAGAATCGCATCCAGGATCCCCTTTTCTGCAGAACCCTCAGTGGCTTCCGTCACCGGCTCGGCAACGGCCAAAAGCCAAGCGGGCACAAGGCTCCACACCAGCATCACGCGCTACTCCAAAGGAATGTTCAACTGGCCACTTAACGGGCGCTGCCCAACAGCTTCTCGGTGATCTGGGCGGCAATGGCATCCACTTGCTGCTGCAGTTGTTCGAGCGCCGTCTGCTTTTCCTGCTCGATTTGCCGCCGCGCCGCCTCCAGCTTAGCTTGGATCTCCGCCTGGGCCGCCGCCAGCTTCTCCGAACGGATACGGGCCGCAGCCGCTTCCGCCTCGGCGATCACCTGCTGCGCCTGGAGGCGGGCCTGGCCGATCTCAGCCTCGTACTGGCGGGTCAGGGCCATCGCCTTGTCCAGCCGCTCCTGGGCCTCCGCCTGGGTGGTGCGGATGTAGTCGTTGCGGCTGTCGATAACCCGAGTAACCGGCTCGTAGAAGAGGGAGTTGAGCACGGCCACCAGCAACAGAAATTGGACGGCAATGATGGGCAAGGTGGCGTCGAGATCGAAGAGGCCATTTTTCTCGGCAGCTTCAACGGCCAACAGGGTTGAACAGATCATGGGGCCGCACCAACAGAAACGGGATCCAACATCGAACAAGGCAGGGGGCGAACCGGCGCAACAGAGCTATTGATCCGGGCCGCCCCCAGAGACATCAGGCGAAGGGGTTGGCGAACAAGAGCACCAGCGCCACCACCAGGCCATAGATGGTCAGGGCTTCCATGAAGGCCAGGCTAACCAACAGGTTGCCGCGGATTTTGTCTTCTGCTTCCGGCTGACGGGCCAGCCCCTCCATGGCAGCGGCAGCAGCATTCCCCTGGCCCAGACCCGGGCCCAGGGATCCCAGGCCAATTGCCAGAGCGGCAGACAACACAGAAGCAGCAGAGGTTAACGGATCCATAGCAAGATGCTCCTTGTCGTTACAAAACAGATGTTGACACGAACGCAACAGCGTCTTGAGCTTGAGGTGATCTGACCGGAGTAGTCGAGCCGATCGCCTCTTTGTCGGCGGCCTCCAGGCTCAAGCCCTCGGCCCCAACAAACCTTACCAGAGAAGGGATCCCTTGCGACGACCTTTGAAGGAGAGGGGGCGTTGAACTGGGTAGAAGTCCCCACCTTCCCTCCGCAGGTCAATCGTGGTGATCCCCACCCCCATGACCTTCCAGCGCCTCTCCAATGTAAGCGGCCGAGAGGGTGGAGAAGATCAAAGCCTGAATGGCCCCCGTAAACAGAAATAGGATCATCACCGGCACCGGGATCAACAACGGCACCAGCAACACCAACACCGCAATCACCAGCTCTTCTGCCAAGATGTTGCCGAACAGACGGAAACTCAGGGAGAGGGGCTTGGTGAAGTCTTCCAGGACGTTGATGGGCAACAGAACTGGCGTGGGCTCGATGTACTTCTTAAAGTAAGACAGCCCTCGCTTGCTGATACCGGCCACGAAATACATGACGCTGGTGAGCAGCGCCAAGCCGGCGGTGGTGTTGATGTCGTTGGTGGGAGAGGCCAGCTCTCCTTCCGGCAGGGGAATCAACTTCCAGGGGAAGAGATTGCCCATCCAGTTGGAGACAAAAATAAACAGGAACAAGGTGCCAACGTAGGGCACCCAGGGCCGGAAGTTTTTCTCACCAATCTGGGCACGGGCAATGCTTTGGACAAACTCCAGGGTGTACTCGATAAAGTTTTGCAGACCAGCGGGCTCCCGCTGCAGTTGACGAGTCCCCAACAGCACCACGGTCAAGATCAGGGCGATGGCAATCCAACTGGCAATCAAAACTTGCCCGTGAACCGTAAATTTGCCCAGGTGCCAGTAAAGGTGATGACCAACCTCAAGTTCTGCTACCAGAGGAGGAGCGGAGAAGAACAGGTTCATGAGCATCACGCAGAAGAAGATAAACGGGTCAAGGTCTGAACAAGATAAATCAGCAGGGTGACCTTGTAGGTCATGAACCCCAAGAAAATGGGCAAAATCTGCAAAGACTTCACCTGGGTGGCCAGGACGATTAGCCCGACAAACAAAGCCAAACGCGTTACCCCCAGTCGGCTGCGACTTTTGCCCAGTTCCGCGACGCCGCGGCCCAGCATGCGCAGATAGACTACGCCGACGATTGCCCCCAGCAAATAATTGGCAGCCACCGCCGGCGAGTAAACCAAAGCCACCCCCACCGCAATGGCCAGGCTCACCCCCAAGGTGACCAGCACCAACCATAGCTGCAGTGCTTCATAGCTCCTGCCAGCCGTTGTCGCCTTCTCCCGCAAATCCGCTTTGCCCGGGGCAAGCGACGGCTGCAACGCACTCTGGCAGCCCAGACCCGCCTCCTGCTGTGGCGGAGGCGCCGCCTCCTCCAGGGGCGGCAAAGGCTTAGGCTTCCACGGGGTCGCCTTCCAACGGGCAGGACTGTGGGAGAGGAGTCGGGAAGAACGTGCCATGGGAATGAGGTCACCACCTCTGAGGATCTGGCCTTAACCCAAAATAACACGACTAAGTAACAATACTTAACGAGTTGGGCGAGGCCAGGGCGGGATGGAACCTTGCAACTATCGCCTCGAAAGACGACTAGCCCTTCGACAGACGGAGATGTTCCTCTAAGAATTTACCACCTTCGTGGATCGGCAACGGCAAAAATGGAAAACTTTCTGAAAGACCGCGGATGTAAAGTTTTGCCTGGGGTGGCTGAGAAGCTGCAATCTTCTGTTACCTCCTGTTGTTTTGAGGTGGATCCCGCCGATTCTGTTGCTCTATATACTATGGGGCAGTGAGAAGAAAGGGCGAGGATGATCCCAGTGAGTTGGCTGGTCAAGGCGATCTGGGTGGACTACAGCTTGGCTGTAGCGCTGACGGTGGTGCTGCCGTTGGCTCTCCTAATTTGGGCCTTTGCGGTGGGGTTGCGTCCTCTGATTCAGCTCTTGATCGTCTACTGGCGGGTATCCAGCCTATTGGCGGTGACGGTGTATTTGATGATCGGCGGTCTGCCCATCAGTTTCTTGAGCGGGGCGATGGCGCGGCTGTTGATCCCAATGGGTCTGTGGTTCTGGCAGGATTGGAGCACTGCCCTTGAGCAGTCGAGAAGCGGGGCGGCGCGAGCTTTTTTGCTCTGGCGCTGGATCTTGACTGGCTACATGGGGATTGGGATCCTCTTTTCGGGGGCCTTTGTGCCCTGTGCCTTCCGGGCTTCCCTATCGGCAGAGTGTCGAGCTTGGTTTGAGCCGCCGCTGGGGTTTCGAGAAATTTTCCATCCCAATGTGCCGCCGGAGCTGCTGGGGAGCGTGGGGGCCTGGGGCTTGGTGGCCTACCTGCTCTACAGCGTCTACTTTGTCTGGCGGCTGCGGCCTGGCGCAGACAGGGGGGAGCTGGCATGAGTGCTCTGCCCTGGCCGCTGGCTCTGGAGCGCTACAGCCAGGCCCACCCCCAGGAGGTGCTGCGGGTGGAGGTGGAAAGCGAGGGGGAAGCTGATTTGGTGCTGATCTACCGTGGCTATAGCTGCTCCCTGCAGCGGGCTACGCCCCCCGATCCAGAAGTGGCGGTGATCCCTCCCCAGGCTCGCTTTTTGCAACTGGAGCGCCTGAGCGCTCCTTATCACCCTGAGCGCTCGCAGGTTTTGGCCCTCTACCGAACCTGGGAGGAGTTGAGGGCTTGGCTGATCCAAGAAGGGATCCCCGTGGCCGAGTGAGCAATTCCCGGTCTCAGCGCCCCACTGGACTGGGCTGGCGCTGCAGGATGGTGTATTCTGCCGGCTGCAGAAGAGATTGCCCTGTCATCTCGGGGGGCTGAGGCAGGCCTAGGATCTCGAGCAGGGTGGGGCCGACATCGGCCAGGGTGCCGCCAGAGCGCAGCTTGACATCGCCACCGCGACCAGGGATCTTGCGCCTTTCCCCCTCCACCAGGATGCAGGGCACGGGGTTGGTGGTGTGGGCCGTCCAAGGGTTGCCCTGCTCGTCCCACATCTGCTCGGCGTTGCCGTGATCCGCAACGATTAAGGTGGTTCCCCCCACGTCCACCACCGCCGCCAGCAGACGGCCCAGGCAGCGATCCACCGTCTCCAGCGCCCGCACCGTGGCCTTGAAGTTGCCGGTGTGGCCCACCATGTCGGGGTTGGCGTAGTTGAGCACCACCAGGCTGTATTCGCGGCGGGCGATAGCTTCGATGGCTTTGTCGGTCACCTCCACCGCTGACATCTCCGGCACTTGGTCGTAGGTGGCCACCAGCGGGCTTTGAACCAAGATGCGATCTTCGCCGGGAAAGGGCTGCTCAATGCCGCCGTTAAAAAAGTAGGTGACGTGGGCGTACTTTTCCGTCTCGGCAATGCGCAATTGCTTGAGGCCGGCCTCGCTCACCACTTGGCCCAGCAGGTGATCCAGGTTCTGCGGCTTAAAAAGCACCTGCACCGGCAAGGTCGGATCGTACTGGGTCATGGTGATGAAGGTGAGATCCGGAATCAGACGGCGCTGAAAACCGGAAAAGTCGGGACAGACAAAAGCTTGGGTAAGCTGGCGGGCGCGATCCGGGCGGAAATTGAAGAAGATGACCGCATCTCCCGACTGCACCGCCCCCGGAGCCAAGCGAGTGGGGGGAATAAACTCGTCGGTAATATCCTGGGCGTAAAAGTCTTCCATCACCTCGGCGGCGCTGCGGCCACAGCCAGGGCCGTCTTCCGTCAGGATCTCGTAGGCCTTCTGGGTGCGCTCCCAACGGCGATCCCGATCCATGGCGTAGTAGCGGCCGCTCAGGGTGGCGATGACGCCGCTGCCCAGCCATTGCAGCTCTTTTTCCAGAGCGGCCAGAACCCTGGCTCCATCGCGGGGCAAGGTATCGCGGCCATCGGTGATGGCGTGGACATAGGCAGGGATCCCCGCCTGGGCTGCCAGCTTCAGCAAGCCGTAGAGATGGTCGATGTGGGAGTGAACCCCCCCCTCAGAGCAGAGGCCAATGAAATGAAAACGGCCCCCCTGCTCCTTGAGCCGATGACAAACCTCCACCAAGAGGGGCTCGTGAAAAAGGGATCCCGTCTCGATGGCGTCGCTGATACGCACCAACTCCTGCGGCACCACCCGCCCCGCCCCCAGGGTCAGGTGGCCCACTTCTGAGTTGCCCATTTGCCCTGACGGCAGGCCCACGGCTCGCCCCGAAGCTTGCAGCAGGGTATGGGGGTAGGTAGCCCATAGGCTGTCCACGACAGGGGTTCGGGCGGCCAGCACCGCATTGCCCTCAGGGGCTTCGCGATAACCCCAGCCATCCAGGATTACCAGAACCACAGGTGCCACCGATTGTGCATCCATGAAATGGCCTCTCTTTTTTTAAGACATAATACCAGCCCAGGCAATACGATACCGAATCCTCCATTCCCTCTCAAGATTTCACCTTTCTTGTGAGGGGAAAAGAAGCAACTCCAATAGTCGGGATTGAGCAGCTACCGCCAATCGATAGGCGAGCTGCCATAAGTATTTATACATATTTATACATATCTGCGCAGACATCTACCCAGATAAAACACGGTCAGCCGCGGGGGCTGGGCCGCAAACGTTTGCGCAGGGACTCGGCGCGGCGCTTGGCAATGGCATTCTTCGGATCCAGTTGCAGCACCGTCTCGTAGGCCTCGAGGCCAGGGCCGTAGAGATTTTTCTTCTCGTAGGCATGGGCCAGATTGTTCCAAGCGGTTACATAGCCGGGATCCGCTGCCACCGCGTCTTTGTAGTAGCGGATGGCCAAGTCGTATTGCCCCTGGCTGAAGTAGGCAAAGCCGAGGGCGTTGCAGACGGGGGGAATGTTCTCCCCAGCCACCTCTAGAGCTTTTTTAAGCTGGACGATGGCCTGGTCGTAGAGGCGCTTTTGCAGATAGACGCTGCCCAACTCGTAGTGCTCCTGCGGGGATCCCTTGCCTTTGCTCAGGCGGGGCTGGAGCTGCCGGATGACTCTTTCCTGGGCCCGTATCCGCAGCACCTCGCGCAGGACGAAGTAGCCCACCACGCTGAGGATACCGGCCAAAGCCACCAGGTACAGGAGGGGAGCGTTGACGCCCATTTTGCCTATCCCGCTTGCCTCTTCAGATTTGCCTTGCCAGCGTTACGCCTGCAGGTGAGCCTCGATCAACCAAAGATCTTTGTCGATCTGGCGCGAGATCTCGGTAAACAGGTCGGCGGTATCGGCGTCCCCCAGTTCGGTACTGCGGTCGATGTTGCGGCGCACCGAAGCGGCATACTGGCCGTAGCGGGCCGCCAAAGCCTGCAGGTGAGCCCGGCCGTCTTCAGCCGTCAGGTCGTACTCCGGCAAGGCTGAGGTTTGGGCGACGATGCGGGCCGTGCCGCGGGCAATGCCCCCCAAAGCTGTAACCCGCTCCGCCAGCATGTCCACGTAGTTCTCCAGAGTGCCGGCAAAGGTGTCGAACATCTCGTGCAGGGCGATGAAGTTCATGCCTTTGACGTTCCAGTGGGCCTGCTTCACCTGAGTTTTCAAATCCAGCGTGTCCGCCAAGGACTGGTTGAGCAGCTCCACCAGTTGCGCGCGGGCCTCCGCCGGCAAGTCGATCTGGGTGGGGTAGAGACGGGTTTTTGCGGCGGTAACCATAGCCAACCTCCTAAGTTGTGTTTCCATTATCTGGGATCCGCCTCGGCTCTGGGGCCTGCTGATTCCCGACTGAGTCCATACTAACACAAACTCGGAATGAGTATGAGTTAGCAAGCGCTTACTTGCCGATGCAGAAGCGGCTGAAGATCTGATCCAGCACCGCTTCGGAGATCTCCTCGCCGGTGATTTGGCCAAGGGCGTGCAGGGCGCCGCGCAGGTCGATGGTCCAAAAATCGAGGGGGAGCTGCGCCTGCATAGCCTGAACGACTTGTTCCAGGCTGGCTTGGGCCTGGCGGAGGGCGGCGGCCTGGCGTTGGTTGAGGCTCACCTCCAGGTTGGGCTGGGGCCGCCCCTGAGTCACAAGCTGCTCCAAGGCCTCTTCCAGCTCCGGGATCCCTTGGCCTTGGGCGGCGACGGCGGGGACGCGGTAGGCGATCTCGGGCGGGAGGCGGATCTTGTCGGCGGGGGCGAGGTCGGTTTTGTTGATCACCAGGATGAGGGGGCGGTGGCGGATGGACGCGTAGATGGCGGCGTCGGCATCCGTCCAGCCGGCCTGGGCGTCGATGACCAGCACCAGCACATCGGCAGCCTGGGCTAGGCGTTGGGAGCGCTCCACCCCCAGCCGTTCCACCGGATCTTCGGTGGCGCGGATGCCGGCAGTGTCCAGCAGTTGAACGGGGATCCCTTTCACCACCAGGTGGGATTCCACCACGTCGCGGGTGGTGCCGGGCAGATCGGTGACGATGGCCCGATCCTGTCCTGACCAGGCATTGAGCAAGCTGGACTTGCCCACATTGGGCCTCCCGACAATGGCCACCTTCACCCCGGTGCGCAGCAGTTGTCCCCGTTCTGCCGTGGCCAGCAGAGCTTGGATCTGGGTTTGTATAGCTTGGAGCCGGGCCTGCCAAGCAGCAACGTCCAAGGGGGGCAGATCCTCTTCAAAGTCGATGCGAGCCTCAATTTCTGCCAATAAACCCAGCAGCTCCTGGCGCAGGGCGCGAATGGATCCCCCTAACTTACCCTGCAAGCCTGCTAGGGCCATCCGGGCCGCCTGAGGGGAGCGGGCCGCCACCAGATCGGCCACACTCTCGGCCTGGGTGAGGTCAATGCGGCCATTCAGAAAAGCGCGCAGGCTAAACTCCCCCGGCTGGGCCAACCGCGCCCCCTGCCGCAGGCATTGTTGCAACGTGGCCTGAACCACCATGATGCCACCGTGGCAATGCAGCTCTGCCACATCTTCGCGGGTGTAAGAACGGGGGGCCTGCATCCAAACAGCCAGCGCTTCGTCTAGGATTTGGCCTTTCTCGTCGCGGATCCAGCCGTAGAGGAGCCGATGGCTCTCCCAGACTGCGTTGCGGCGGGCAGGGGTAAAGATGGCTTGGACAATGGGAAGGGCTCGTGACCCGGAAAGGCGCACAATCCCCACGCTGCCCTGTTCAGGCACCACCGCAGTGGCAATGGCAGCGATCGTATCGGCCAGGGGCGCAGTCGGATCCATCCCAAATAGAGCCCTGAGGGAGTTCGAGCAGCCGTTGGATTACAGCTCGGCATCCACTGGATTACAAATCGACATTCAAGTTAAAAAGCCACGCCCTCAGGCTGAGGGCAAGGTAGCCTGACAGTGGAAACAACGCTCCTCCCAGTCTTTATGAAGCCGCTACGCACGTTTAAGGTCACTCCCTACCTGCCTACTCCGCTGGAAAGTCTGCGCTTGTTGGCTTACAACCTGCATTTTAGTTGGAACGTAGAAACCCGCAGCCTATTCCGGCGCATGGATCCCGATCTGTGGGATGCCTGTGCCCACAACCCGGTGGCTCTTCTGGGTCGGATCCGGCAGGAACGGCTGGATGAGTTGGCGGAGGATCCCGGCTTTTTGGCCCAGTTGGAACGGGCCAGCCAACAACTGCAGAGCTACCTGCAGGAGGACACTTGGTATCGCAAGTATCGTTCGGCCCAAGCGGTGGAGGGGGAATGCTATGCCTATTTTTCGGCCGAGTTTGGTTTGGCGGATTGTCTACCCCTCTACTCAGGCGGCTTGGGGGTTTTGGCCGGGGATCACCTCAAGGCGGCCAGCGACCTGGGCTTGCCCCTGGTGGGCGTGGGCTTGCTCTACCAAAAGGGGTATTTCCGCCAGTACCTCAACCCCGACGGCTGGCAGCAGGAACGCTACCCAGTTAACGATTTCTTTAACATGCCCCTGGAGCTGCAGAGAGATGCGGAGGGCCGCGAAATTCGCATTGAGGTGGATTATCCCAACCGCAAGGTGTTCGCCCGCATTTGGAAGGTGACGGTGGGGAGGGTGCCCCTCTACCTGCTGGACACCAACATCGAGCCCAACAGCCAGTACGACCAGGACATCACCGATGAGCTGTACGGCGGCGACCAGGATGTGCGCATCCACCAGGAGATCATGTTGGGGATCGGCGGCGTGCGGGCTTTGCGCGCCCTCGGCATCCATCCCACCGTCTACCACATGAACGAGGGGCACTCGGCTTTTTTGGCGGTGGAGCGCATCCGCCTGTTGATGGTGGAGCAGGGGTTGAGCTTTGAAGAAGCCTGGCAGGTGGCCAAGTCCAGCCAGATGTTTACCACCCACACGCCGGTACCTGCCGGGATCGACCTGTTCCCGCCCGACAAAATCGACTACTACCTCGGCTTCTACTACAGCCAGATGGGCCTGAGCCGGGAGCGCTTTTTGGCCCTGGGCCGCGAAAACACCGGCGACTTTCAATCCCCCTTCAGCATGGCAGTGCTGGCCATCAACATGGCCTCGTTTGTCAACGGCGTCAGCAAGCTGCACGGGTCGGTCTCGCGCAAGATGTTCAGCCGCCTCTGGCCCGAGATCCCGCTGGAGGAAGTGCCGATTACCTCCATCACCAACGGGGTGCATGCCCGCACCTGGGTGGGGGAAGAGAACCAGGCCCTCTACGATCGCTACCTGGGGCCGGATTGGGCGGAGGCTCCCCCCTCGGATCCCCTGTGGCAGAAAGTGGATCGGATCCCGGATGGGGAGCTGTGGCGGGCCCACGAGCGCAGCCGCTCGCGCCTGATCAACTTCGTTCGCGAGCGCCTGGTGGAGCAACTGCAAAAGCGGGCGGCCTCAGCGGTGGAAATTCAGTGGGCCTCTGAAGCCCTCAACCCGGAAGTGCTCACCATTGGCTTTGCCCGCCGCTTTGCCACCTACAAGCGGGCCACCCTCTTGTTTCACAACCTGGAACGGCTCAAAGCCTTGCTCAACCATCCCCGCTACCCGATGCAGTTTATCTTTGCCGGCAAAGCCCACCCCCGCGACAACCCCGGCAAGGAGCTGATCCGGCAAATTGTGCAAGTGTCGCGCCAGCCGGAGTTTCGCCAGCGGCTGGTGTTTATCGAAGACTACGACATGTACATCACCAGCCTGCTGGTAGCCGGGGTGGATGTGTGGCTAAACACCCCCCTGCGCCCCCGCGAGGCCAGCGGCACCAGTGGCATGAAGGCGGCGGCCAACGGCGGACAGAACCTGAGCATTTTGGATGGCTGGTGGGATGAGGCCGATTACTACCAGACCGGCTGGCCCATTGGCCGCGGCGAGGAATACGAGGATCGCGCCTACCAAGACGAGGTGGAGTCCAACGCCCTCTACGACCTGCTGGAACAGGAGGTTGCCCCTCTGTTTTACCAGCGCGGTAGCGATGGCCTGCCCCACGCCTGGATTCGGCGCATGAAGCAGGCCATTCAGCTCAACTGCCCCCGCTTTAGCACCCAGCGCATGGTACTGGAGTATGCCGAGCGGGCCTACATTCCCCTCAGCAACTACTTCGACCGCATGCGCCGCGATAACTTCGAGTCGGCTCGCCAGTTTACCCGCTGGCGCAGCCATCTGCAGGAGAACTGGTACAACATTCGGGTTGTCAATGTCCAGGTCGAACCCCCCAAGAAAGCTTCCGCCGCCGGCCTCCCCTCGGCGCAAAACGACCAAGTGGTGATGGCCCGCGATCCCCTCACGGTGACCGTTGAGGTGCGGCTGGGATCCCTGCAACCCCAGGATGTCATCGTCCAGGCCTACCAGGGGCCGGTGGACGACAACGGCCAGATCCGGAACGGCCAAGCAACCCCCCTGCGCTACGTGGAGACGGTGGAGGATCGGGCCATCTTCTCCGGCCAGATTCGCTACGAGGCCAGCGGCTTGCAGGGGCTGGCCATCCGCCTGCTGCCCTTTCATCCTGACATGCACGATCCCTATGAGCTGCGGCTGATGCTCTGGGCCTAGAATGTCCGTTCCACCCAAAAGGGAGAAGGAAGGGGAACAGCAGGGATCCCCTTCCTATGCGGATCCAGCCTGAACAAGAGAGACTCCCCAAATTCGTGCGGATGGGTGTTTCTCGCTGCCCAATCAGGCAGAATCAGAGAAACCAGCTCCGGGTTGATGCCATGCTCAAAGCCCACGACTCGGCCGGTTTGCGCCTGTTGCTCGCGGCTGCCCTGCTGTTGGGGGGCTTGGCCAGTTGGCGGCAGGATCGCCTCTCGGCAGTGATGGGTCTGGCCAGTGCGGCAGCCATTTCAGCCTTCACCCGCCCCGCCATCTTGGCTTACAACCGGGGTCGCGAACGGTGGCTGAACCGGGATCTGATAGGGGCTGTCGAGCAGCTCAACCTGGCGCTGCAGCAGGATCCCTGTCTGACCAACGCCCACCTTCTGCGCGGCCAGGTTTACCTCGAACTCGGCCAACTTCCCCAGGCGCTGGCGGACTTCGACCAAGCCACCCGGTTGGCCCCGCGCCGGCCAGAGTCCTATCTCTACCGCGGCCTCCTTCTTCAGTTGCAGGGGGATTTGCAGGGGGCAATAGCCGAGCTTGCCGAGGTAGTACGCCGGCATCCTAGCGCCCCCCACCACCTCCGCTTGGCCAACCTGCTCAGGCAACAGGGATCCCTGCCTTCAGCTCTAGCTCACCTGGACGAGGCCATTTGTCGGGATCCCACCTCGGCGCCTGCCTATGCCTGCCGCGCTACGGTGTACGGCTACCTGGGAGAATGGGAGGCGGCTGTGGCCGATTGGTCCCAGGCCATCCGCTGGGATCCCTGTCCGGCCCACCACTATGGGCGGGGCGTTGCCTATGCTTGGGCCGATTGCTATGACGAGGCCATTGCCGACCTCAGCCGCAGCCTCGAGGCAGAACCCTGCCAACCCCACGTTCTCTACATCAGGGGCAATCTTCTCTACGAGCTGGGGGAGATCAAAGCTGCCCTCGACGATTACGACCAGGCCTTTCGCTTGGAAGCCGACGGCAACCTCGGGGATCCCACCGACGAGTACGGCTTGTACGGTCGGGGGCTGGCTTACGGAAATATGGGAGATAGGGCAACGGCTATTTCCAGTTGGCAAGCCGCTTTGCAGGTCAGCCGCCAACACCACAACCTAGTTTTGCAGGAACAGGCGCATCGATCTTTGCGGCAGCTCCAGGATTTGGACGGAGATCCCGGAGCCTTTGGCTAGCGAGGTCGAAGGGATCCCCTCAGAACATTGCCGCGAAACTGGCGTAAAATTTGCTTATCGCCATCTCAATTCCCCTGATCTGCAGTTGGATTTTTCCCACCTCCTTCTGTGGCTGCCGTGAAACACACCCTCAGCGCTCTTGTGCAGGATCAGCCCGGGGTCTTAACCCGCATCGCCGGCATGTTTGCCCGCCGGGGCTTCAACATCGACAGCCTCACCGTTGGCCCCACCGAGCGGCCTGGCATCTCCCGCATCACCATGGTGGTGCAGGGGGATGAGCACGATGTGGAGCAGATGACCAAGCAGCTCTACAAGCTGATCGACGTGCTGAAAGTAACCGACATTACCCATGTCCCCTGTGTAGAACGGGAGCTGATGCTCGTCAAGGTCAACGCCAGCATCGAAACTCGCTCGGCCATCATGGACGTGGCGCAGATGTTCCGTGCCCGGATTGTGGATGTGGCGGAAGAGTCTTTGACTTTGGAAGTGACAGGGGATCCGGGCAAAATGGTGGCCATCATCAAGATGTTAACCAGCTTCGGCATTCGGGAGATTGCCCGCACCGGCCTGGTAGCTCTCACCCGCGAGTCGGGAGTCAATACCGAGTACTTGAAGCAGCACCCCACCGTGGCAGTCGTCTGAGGGGCTTGGCCACGATGCCAACAGAGATTGCTTAGGGAGGAGGCCATGGCAAAACCGGAGAGAAGCCGGCGCCATAGGGGGCAGGCCCTGCGCAATAGCCTGCGTTGCCTGATGAGCCTCCTGGCCATTGGGCTGTTGGGGTTACTGGGGGGCTGTGGCCCCCGACCTCCCAAGTCGGTTGTGCAGCAGGCTCTGGCCTACCAGATCTCCCACCCGGCTGAGCCGGTTGCCTCGCTGGTGGGCAGCGACCGCTTAGCAGGCCGTTTGGAAGTGCAGGATGTCCAAATTCGTCAGGATCGCCGTGAACCCCTGCTGTTGGCCTCAGGAGAGAAACTGGAAGGCCACCACCTCAGCGGCACCTATACCGTAATTGTCAAGCCACCGGGATCCCGCCGCCCCTACCGCCGCAAGGGGGATCCCTTCCAGCTCACCCTGGCCCACCAGAAGGCGCAAAGTTCCCCTTCCCCTGGGGGAGCGCAGCCCAAAACCCTGCCCGAACGGTGGCTACTGGCCCATCCCTCTCCCGATGCCAAGAGCTGGGAGGTCATCGACTTTTTCCCCCAGCCGGCACCGCTGCCGGAGCTGCCTCCTGCCGAACAGGCGTACCGACACCCGACTGACCTTGACGCTCTCCCCGCCCCTATAGCTGGCTTTCGCCCAGGGGTAAGCCAGAGAACTCTTTCCTAGGCTGGAGGACTGCTCCCACCGGAGAAGTCAGCTACCTTCCCTGGGGAGGAAGAGATCCTTCGCGGCTACCTGGCCACAACAAAGCGCTACGTAGAAACTCCAAACAACGGTAGGCAGGCTCCTCTGCAGGCCTCAATGTTGTCCCTTGCGCCGCCATTTTCTGGGTCAGCACCGCAGAGGTGGTTGGCTCAGCGAAGCAAGGCCGCCCCCCACAGAAAGAGCCCATCCACCAACAGGGTATTCAGCACTGCTCCGGCAAAGGCCCAGTGGTGCAAGCGACGGGATCCCTGAATGACCCACAGGCCAACCCCAAGGAGCAGAAGGCTTAAGCCGATGCCCCAAGCTACCCCCCAAGGGGCGGCCATTTTGTCGAGCGCAGCCATAAACGGGACGGTTGCCTGATCCAGCCGGTCAAACCGCATCGCCTGCCGCCACTCCGGCAACAGCCCCACCGAGTAAATGTAAAGATCTGTAACCGCTGTGCCCCACAAGGAGCCGAGATAAAACCAGGTACCGATGCGGGCAAACCGTCGCCGTGTCCCCCACCAGACAATCGGGATCCCCAAGGCTTCCACAGGCATGTGCCAAAGAGGCTCAAAGCGCAGCCATCCCCAATACAGGGATCCTGCCAGCCAAGTCAGCGTGAAGCCGTAGAGCAGATCCCCCCAGATGCGGGTGCGGGGCCGCGAGTAGAGCCGCCAGCTAAGGCCCAGCCAGCCTAGAGTCATCGCCAAGCTCAGCCAAGGGCTATAGCGCACCAGGGGCGCTGCCACAAAAACGGGTAGGCACACCAGCACAGCCGCCGCTCCCCCGATGGCGTGGTGAGAGGGAAACCGCCTTCGCAGAGAAGAACGGGGAATCTCCCGTCCGACTGGGCCCTGGGAGGCCAGGGAAGGCTCTTCTTGGAGAGGCGGCGAACAAGAGGTAGGAAACAAAACGCAATCTTAGAAACTTTTACATCAGTTAACATAGCATCTTCCCTGCCCTTTCCCGCCCCGGCCGAGAGGGGCCGGCGTTGCCAGGGTACTGCCGAAAATGTCAGGGTGAGAATAACGCGCTGCCCGGAAAACACTATGGAGTTGCTGTTGGCGGGAGATATCGGGGGCACCAAGACCAGCCTCAGCCTCTTCAATGCCCAAGATCCCGATCACAGCCTCTACCACTGCCGCTACGCCAGCCAGAGCTATCCCAACCTCACCCCGGTGGTGCTGGAGTTTCTGGCCCAGGCACGGCAGGAGCTGGGGCGAGATCCCCAACCGGTTGCCGCCTGCTTTGCTGTGGCCGGCCCCGTAGTGGAAGAAAAAAGCAGTCCAGGAGCCGGGGGACAGAGGGCCAAAATCACCAACCTGCCCTGGAGCCTGCACTCAAGCCAGTTGGCGGCGGAGCTGGGGATCCCCCGCCTAGCGTTGATCAACGACTTCAGCGCCGTAGGCTATGGGGTGCTGGCCCTGCGAGATCAGGATCTGGAAACGCTGCAGACAGGAGAGCGGCAGCCCCAGGCGCCCATCGGCGTCATCGGGGCGGGCACAGGGCTGGGGCAGGCCTACCTCACCTGGGGAGAAGGCGGCTACCAGGTTCATGCCAGCGAGGGGGGGCATGTGGATTTTTCTCCACGGACCCCTTTGGAATGGGAGCTGCTGCGGTATCTGCAACAACGACATGGGCGCGTCTCCACCGAGCGGGTGGTCTCGGGGCAGGGGATCGTGGCCATCTATCAATTTCTGCGGGATAGCTGCTGGGGCCAGGGAGAGGAGCAGTTGCTGGCCCAAATTGCCGCCTGGGAAAGGGGAGCCAGCCCCGTCGACCCAGCCGCCCAAATTGCCAATGCCGCCCTGGAGGGACGGGATCCCTTGGCGGTGGAGTGTTTGCGGCTGTTTACCAGCTTGTATGGGGCCGCTGTCGGCAATTTTGCCCTGCACCTGCTGCCCCGTGGGGGCCTGTTCATCGCCGGCGGGATCGCGCCCAAGCTCCTGCGCCTGTTGCGGGAGGGAGAGTTTTTGCCCTCCTTTTTGGATAAGGGACGGATGCGCACGCTGCTGGAGCAACTGTCAGTGCAGGTGGTGGTGAACGCCCAGGTGGGCTTGATAGGGGCTGCCCACTATGCCGCCACTTTGCTGTAGAGGTTAAGCCTGTTGGCGGCAGGGATCCCCCGCTCCCTTCTCCCAGGGGGAGAGGGGGGCTGGGCAAGGCGCAGGATGGCCATGCCTAGGGCTTGTTCCTGCTCGCAAAGGCCGCATTTTCCGCTGCCAAAAACAACTGGGCCCGCCAAAAGCAGGTGATGGATTTGCTGTCGAAATCCAGGCCAAAACGGGCCATTTCTGTCAGTTCGGCAGGCGAAAGCTCCACCACCGCAATGTCTTCATCTTCATCCTTGGCCGGTGGAGCATCCAGCACTTCCAGATCCCGCGCCAGGTAGGCGTACATGATCTCGCTGGAATAGCCGGGGCACAGATAAAATTGGCCGAGGGGATCCCAGCGGTGGGCGCGCAGGCCGGTTTCTTCTTCCAGCTCGCGGCGAATGGTTTCATCAGGATGTTCCCCTGGCTCGACGGTACCGGCGGGAAACTCGTAGAGGTAGGCGGCGACGGCAAAGCGATATTGGCGAATGCAGACGAACTTGCCTTCGGCAGTGACCGGCACGGCCACCACGCCGCCGGGGTGGAGGAGGTACTCCCGCTCCCCTTCGGTGCCGTTGGGAAAGCGCAAGCGCTGGCTGACAAAGGTGTACTTGTGGCCTTGAAAGCGCAGGCGCTCGCGAAGGATCTGCGATGGGGTGTGCATGGCAAGGTTGCTCAGAGAAAGGCCCCCCTCAGCTTAATCGGTGGCGGTGCTGTTGGAGCTCCCCCCTTAAGGTAAAGTCAGAGGGGCAAGCGAAGGTGCAGGCCATGATCTCCCCTTCTCTGAAGGAGTTCCTCGCCCTCAGCCAACAGGGCAATTTCATCCCGGTCTACCAAGAATGGGTGGCGGACTTGGAAACGCCTGTCTCTGCCTGGTACCGGGTCTGTGCCGGGCGGCCCTACAACTTTCTGCTGGAATCGGTGGAGGGAGGGGAACAGGTGGCCCGCTACAGCTTCCTCGGCTGCGACCCTTTGTGGGTTTTGCAGGTGCGCGGGGATCAGGCCTTGCAGATCCACCGCGATGGGCATCGAGAGCAGCACCAAGGGGATCCCTTTGCCGTTTTGGCCCGCTGCCTGCAGCCCTATGAGCCGGTGCACCTGCCGGAGTTGCCCAGCAGCATCGGCGGGCTCTTTGGCTACTGGGGCTATGAGCTGATTCGCTGGATCGAGCCCAAGGTGCCCATTCACCCCCTGCAGCCGGGGGATCCCCCCGACGCTATCCTCATGCAGGTGGACAGCATCCTGATCTTCGACCAGGTCAAGCGCAAGATCTGGGTGGTGGCCTTTGCCGACACACGCCAGCAGCCGGCGGAGCAGGCCTACGCCCAAGCCTGCCGGCGGGTGGAACAGTTGGTGCAACAGCTCAGCGCCCCCCTTTCTCTTGCCCACCTCAGCCTCGACTGGAAGCCGCAACTGCCCGATGCCATTCCCCCCAGCACCCTCAGCCGCGCCGCCTACTGCCAGGCGGTGGAGCAGGCCAAAGCCTACATCCGGGCTGGCGAGATCTTTCAGGTGGTGCTCTCGCAGCGCTTCACCACCCCTTTTGCTGGAGATCCTTTCCGGCTCTACCGCTCCCTGCGGCTGATTAACCCCTCCCCCTACATGGCGTTTTTCCAGTTTGGCGATCTCTGCCTTGTCGGCTCCAGCCCAGAAGTGATGGTCAAGCTCACTCGGATAGGGGAAGAGCGCATCGCCACCGTGCGTCCCATCGCCGGCACCCGCCCCCGCGGCGCCACCCCCGCCCAAGACCGCCAGTTGGAGCAGGAGCTGTTGGCGGATCCCAAGGAGCGGGCAGAGCATGTGATGCTGGTGGACTTGGCCCGCAACGACCTGGGGCGGGTCTGCCGCCTGGGATCCGTGCAGGTGGACGACCTGATGCAGATCGAGCGCTACAGCCACGTGATGCACATCGTCAGCAATGTGGTGGGGCAGTTGGATCCCCGCTACAGCGCCTGGGATCTGCTGCGGGCCACCTTTCCTGCCGGCACGGTTACTGGCGCTCCCAAGATCCGCGCCATGCAGATTATCCACGAGCTGGAAGGGTGTCGCCGCGGCCCCTACGCCGGCGCCTATGGCTACTACGACTTTGCCGGCCAACTGAACACCGCCATCACCATCCGCACCCTGCTGGTTCAGGGGGACCAGGTGAGCATCCAAGCCGGGGCGGGCATCGTGGCCGACTCGGATCCGGAGCGGGAGTACCAAGAATGCCTGAACAAAGCGCGGGGCATGCTCATGGCAGTGGCCAGCTTGCAGAAGGAGTAAAGGCTCGTGTTAGCCCAGGTGCACTTTAGCCATGCCGAGCGGGAGCGCCGGCAGCCGGATCCAGAGACCGTAGAGCAGGCGTTTCACCTGTTTTCCACCGAGGGCTACCTGGTGCTGCCGGAGATCTTCCCCACGGCGCTCATCGACAAGCTACACAGTAGCTTTCTGACCACCTACAGCCGCTACTGCACCCACGAAAACCACCCCGACGCCCTGTTGGTGGGCAATCGACGAGTGATGGTGACGGTGCGCCTGGAGGGGCCCTTTAACGATCCCCTGCTCTATGCCCATCCCTTAATCCTGCCTATCTTGCAGCGAATCTTGGGATCAAGCCTGATCCTGAGCGGGCTGGGGGTGGTAGTTTCTCTGCCGGGATCCGCCGACCAACAGGTTCACCGGGATCTCTCCCACCTCTTCGGCGACGCAATTCTAGATGCCATCGTCCCCTGCTATGCCCTGAATTTGCTTATCCCGCTGGTGGAGGTCAACGAAGAGAACAGCATGACCCGCCTCTGGCCTGGCAGCCACGCTGTTTTCGAGGCCCACTACACCGAGCTGGCCCGGCAGATGCCCTTTGTCGATCCGCCGCTGGCCAAGGGATCCTGCCTGCTGTTCGACTACCGCTTGATTCACCTGGGCCGGCCCAATCGTTCTGCTGCTCCCCGGCCCCTCCTCTACAACACTTACAGCCGACCTTGGTTCCGGGATCCCGTCAACTATACCCGACAGCCCCCCCTGGTGATCCCGGCAGCCGAGAAAGAGCGGATCCCGGCCCAGCACCACTCCCTATTCGTGGCAGCGCAGATTGTGTAGAGGAAAGTTTTGAGGAATGTGGGAAGATGCCTCAGAATGGGGGTGGGTATCCCCGTTGTTGAAGTTTGATTGCGCACCCCACCATGAGCGAAAGCACCTCTCAAGAGCCATCTTGGGCGCCGACGGCAGACGAAATGGCCCCTGCTGTGGGTCCTGGCGCAGAAACCGCCCCGGCTCCTGAAGCCGACAAGGGATCCGCCGCCCGGCGTGTCCGCCAACTCTTGGGCATGAAAGGGGCAGAGGTGGAGTCTCGCTCCGTTTGGCAAGTCCACCTGCAACTGATGAAGCCCGTGACCTGGATCCCGCTGGTGTGGGGCCTGATTCCGGGAGCGGCCTCCTCCGGCCACTTCACCTGGACTTGGGAAAACGTGGCCCTCATCTTGGTGGGCATGATCCTGGCCGGCCCCTTGATGACGGGCTACACCCAGACCCTGAACGAATACTACGACCGCGACATCGACGCCATCAACGAGCCCTATCGCCCCATCCCTTCCGGGGCCATCTCCCTGCGGCGGGTGGTCATCCAAATCTGGGTGCTGCTGATCCTGGGGCTGGCGTTGGCCTATGCCCTGGATTGGTACACCGGCCACGACTTTCCGGTGATCACCTGCATTGCCCTGGCGGGAGCCCTAATTGCCTACATCTACTCGGCGCCGCCCCTGAAACTAAAGCGCAACGGCTGGCTGGGGAACTACGCCCTGGGGGCCAGCTACATCGCCCTGCCCTGGTGGACGGGACATGCCCTCTTTGGCGAGCTGAACTGGACAATCTGCATTCTGACCCTGATCTACAGCTTGGCCGGCCTGGGGATCGCCGTGGTCAACGATTTCAAAAGCATGGAGGGGGATAGACAATTTGGCCTCGCCTCCTTGCCGGTGATGTTTGGGGCCATGGGGGCGGCCTGGATCGCGGCGCTGATGATCGACCTGTTTCAGTTCGGCATGGCCTCGTTTTTGCTGGGAGCTGGCCTAAAGCTCTACGCCGCAATTTTGGTGCTGCTGATTATCCCGCAGATCACCTTCCAAGACATGTACCTGCTGCGGGATCCCCTCAACAACGACGTCAAATACCAGGCCAGCGCTCAGCCTTTTCTGGTGTTGGGCATGCTGGTGGTGGGGCTGGCGCTGGGCCGCTTGGGGCTGGGGTAGTCGAGCCGAGGCCAAAGTGCCCATCCTGGCAACCGAGGTGACGGCTTCCGCCCTGGGGTGCTCCCTCTGCCTGGGCCAAGATCAAGTCAGGATCCCATCGGGGATGGCCGATGGATCCCAAAAAGTGGGATGGCCCTGGGCCAAAGGAGATATCCGATGAAGCTGTCTATTCCCCTCCAACTCAGCCTGAGCCTGGCTCTGCTCTTGGGGGCGGTCGTCCCTGCACAAGCCCAGCGGATCGTCATCGACGGGCGCGGGATCCTGGTCGAACCCAGCACCGGTGGCTCGGTCATCCTCAACCCCGACCAGCCGCTCTTGGCTCCGATCCCGCCTGGGGGAGTTCCTTTTTCCCTCGATGCAGAGGGCCAAGTGGTCTCTGCCCCTGGCTACCGCTGCAGCGCCGCCACCGCTGCCGACAACTCTCCCATCATCTGCCGCTCCCAGTTCAACCCCAACGACGTGGTGGTCTACGAGCGGGATGGCCGCTCCAACACCTTCTTCGTCAATACTGACAACCCTGTGATCCAGCCTTCCAGCAGCGGCCTGCGGATTCTGCCCAACTCCGAGCCGGTGCAGCCCTCCGGCAGTGGCTTGCGCATCATCCTCAACTGACAGACGGGAAGCGGCCCCCTGTCTAAGGGGATCCCTCAGGAGCAGCTCCCGCTCGTCTTGCCTCCAATTCCCTTAGGATCTGCCGGTGGCGCTGCCGGGTGATGGGGTACAGCCACACCAGCAGGATCCCACCGATTAAAGCCACTGCCGGCAGGGGGCCGATGGCGAGGCGGATGGCCAGCAAGGCCAATTCTGGCTGGAGGGGTGGGGCCTCTCCGGCCACCGAAGGGATAAAGCCGGCCCAATCCAGAGCTTGTCCCACGAAAAACAGCCCTAGCGCCAGGCCCACCTTTTGCAAGAACACCATGAAGGCATAGAAGATCCCTTCCCGCCGCTCCCCAGTGTGCAGCTCGTCCAGGTCGATGACATCCGGCAGCATTGACCAAGGGCCAAGATACACTGTGGCGGAAACCCCGATCCCTGCCAACAGGGCTAGTGCAATCATGAGCCGCTCCTGGCCGGCCTGCAGGAAAAATAGGCCCGCCTGCGAGATGAGCCAAAACCCCGCCCCGATCAGGTACATGGCGCGCTTGCCCAGCCGAGCGCTCAGGCATGTCCAGGCAAACAGGGTCAGCACGGCAACACTCTGAACCGCCAACACCACCAGAGAAATCCACACCTCGGGCAGGCCCATCCAGAAGACGATGAAATAGGGGATGATCGTGGCTGTGAACTGAAAGGCCAGCCAAGAACACAGGTAGATGCCGCTGACAAACAGGTAGGGGCGATTGCTGAAGGCCACCCGCAGTTGCTGCAGCAGAGGCAGCGGATCCCGTTGGGATTGAAAACGTTCTCGTACTCCCCAAAAGCAGAGCAGCAGGGGCACAGCCGAGATGGCCCCAAAACAAGCCCCCGCCAGCAGATGGCCGGCAGCCCGATCCGGCAGCAGGTTAAACAGCAGCGGAAAGGTAACCACGGCAACCATGCTGCCCCCCACCGAGAAGGCAAAGCGAAATTGGTTGAGCCGGGTGCGCTCGTCGTAATCCTGGGTTAGCTCCGCCGTCAGGGAGGCGTAGGGGATGTTGGCGGCAGAATAAAAGGTGTTGAACAGCAGGGACACCCCCAGGTAGTAGGCGAAAAGGGGGCCCATCTGACCGGGAAAAGGGATCCACCACTGAGCTGCAAAAGTCAGGCCAAAGGGGATGGCCGAAAACAGCAGCCAGGGGCGGCGACGGCCCCAACGGCTGCGGGTGCGGTCGCTGAGGATGCCGATGATGGGATCGTTGACGGCATCCCAAAAGCGGGTGATGGCGTAGATGCTGCCGGCCAAGCCTGCCGCCATGCCGACGGTATTGGTGAGAAAGGGCAGCAGGAAAAAGATGAGGATATTGGCCGTCATGCCCGTGCCCAGATCCCCCACCCCATAGGCCAGCTTCGTCCGCAAGCTCAGTCGTTCTCCGGTCATGGCCTGCCTTGGCAAAGGAGAGTCTTACTTAGTCTAGGGGGAAGGGGCAGGCGAGAGGGCTAATTGCCCTTTTCGCGGAGGGGCTAAGAGCGCATCTGGCTCATCGCCTCCAGATTCAACGCCTTGGCCACCTGTTCCGGGCTCATCAAGTTGCGCTCCAACACGATCTGGCGGATGGGCTTGCCGGTTTCCAGGGAGATCTTAGCCACCTCTGCCGCCTGCAGGTAGCCAATGTAGGGATTGAGGGCAGTCACCAAAGCCAGCGTCCCCTCAGCATAGCTGCGGCAGCGATCCGCCTGGGCGGTGATGCCGCGGACGCAGCGCTCGGTAAAGACGCGCAGGCTGTTGTTGAGGATCTGCAAGCTATGCAGGAGGTTATAGGCAATCAGCGGCATCATCGCGTTGAGCTCAAATTGGCCTGCCTGGGCGGCGAGGAGAATGGCGGTGTCCAGGCCGATCACCTGAAAGCAGACCATGTTCAGCATCTCGGCCATCACCGGGTTGTACTTGCCGGGCATGATGGAGGAGCCGGGCTGTACCGGCGGCAGTTGGATCTCTTTGAGGCCAGTCTTGGGGCCGGAATCCATCAGGCGTAGGTCGTTGGCCATTTTGATGGCATCTTGGGCCAGGTTGCGCAGGGATCCCGACAGGTGCACAAAGGGGGCCATGCTCTGCATCGCCGCCATGGGATGGGGGGCCGGGGTAAGGGGCAACTGGGTGTACTCTGCCAGCCGTTGCACCACCTTTTGCCGGTACTGGGGATGGGTATTGAGGCCGGTGCCGACGGCGCTGCCCCCCAGCCCCAAGCTGCCCAGAGCCTGGCTGGCCTCCTCGATCCAGCGGCGGTGCTGGGCAAAGATGGCCGCATAGGCGCCGAAGCTATCTCCCAGCCTTATGGGGACAGCATCCTGCAAATGGGTGCGGCCCGCCTTGAGAATGCCGTGGAACTCCTGTGCTTTCTGCTCCAGCGCCGCCACCAGGTTGTCCAGCGTGCCCAAAAGATCCCGCCGCACCCGCAGCAGGGCCGCCAGGCGAATGGCGGTGGGGATGACGTCGTTGGTGGATTGGCCGTAGTTGACATGGTCGTTGGGGCTGACCCGCTCGTAGCGCCCCTTGGGCTCTCCCAGGATCTCCAGGGCGCGGTTGGCCAACACCTCATTGACGTTCATGTGGTGGGAGGTGCCCGCCCCGGCCTGGTACACATCCACCACAAACTGATCCCGCAGGGATCCCTGGAGGATCTCGTCTGCCGCTTGGACAATGGCCTTGGCCACGTCGGGGGGAATGCAGCCCAGCTCGCCGTTGACCTCCGCCGCCGCTTTTTTGATGAGCACGCAGGCCTCCACGTACTCCGGCAGCGGCTTGAGGCCGCTGATGGGAAAATTCTCCAGGGCGCGGGCGGTTTGGATGCCGTAGTACACCGACTGCGGCAGTTGCCGCTCCCCCATCGCGTCCCGCTCGCTGCGCACTTGCAGTGGGTCTGTCTCTGGAACCATGGCACAGCTCTAGCTGGCAGGTTTTTGGGAAGGTTCCTGTAGAGGTAGGGATCCCTTTTCCTGGAGAGCAGCCAACTGCTGGCTAATCCGCTCGTTGTTTTCCGCCAAGACGAGCACCATGGCCGCGCAGGCCAGATGAACTCCTGCCCGGAATTCGGCCGAGGCTTTGTACTGAGCCAGCGCCTCGCTATCTCCTTCTCGCGGGCTCAGGATCAGTTGCACCGACTTTTGGGCCAACTCTTTCAGTTCCCGTTCCGTTAAACCGAGCTGCACCACTTTTGCCCTCCCTGCTAACCGGAAAACAAGCCCCCCCCCTGCCCTCTCACCGGCAGGAGCGCCACTTTGGTTATCCTACCGCGGTTGCTGCCCCAATCCAGCATCCTTCTTCCTTCCAGTGGGTCGGCGAACCCCTAGAAGAAAACAAAAAATGCCGGCTAGTATAGGTGCAGCATGCCTTGCCCTCCTGGCCGATAGACCACTTGGGGGTGCAAGTCCGTCGGCCAGCAACGGCGCAAAAGAGGCTGCTATTCTCTGAGTACTACCATCTAGGTTGTTGTTCACAGAGAGGAAAACTTGTCCGTAGAACGTCCACTTGACCGCTTGCCCCGCAAGCAGCGCGCAGAGCTGCCGGCCATCAACGAGCGCATCCGCTTCCCCAAAATTCGCCTCATCGACACCGATGGCACCCAGTTGGGGATCATGAGCCCGCGCGAAGCCCTGCGCCTGGCCGAAGAAAAAGATCTGGACTTGGTCTTGGTCAGCGACAAGGCGGATCCTCCCGTCTGCCGCATCATGGACTACGGCAAGTTCAAGTTTGAGAAGGAGAAAAAAGAACGGGAGGCCCGCAAAAAACAACACACCGCCGAGATCAAGGAAGTGAAGTTTCGCTACAACATCGGCGAGCACGACTACCACGTCCGCCTGCGCAGCGCTCAGCAGTTTTTGGGGGATGGAGACAAGGTAAAAGCCACGGTGATGTTTCGCGGTCGCGAGGCCCAGCACGCCGAGTTGGGGGAAGAGTTGCTGCAGCGCTTGTTCAAAGACCTAGAAGGCGTGGCGGAAATGCAGCAGCCCCCCCAAAAGGAAGGGCGAAACATCACGATGATCCTCTCCCCCAAAAAATCCACCTGAGGAGGGATCCCGTCTATGGCTCTTGCTGTTGGGGATCCGGCGCCGGAGTTTACCCTGCCCGATGCCGAGGGCAATTTGGTCAGCCTGAGCCAGCTGCGGGGCCGGCGGGTGGTGCTCTACTTCTACCCGCGGGACAACACTCCCGGCTGCACCCGAGAAGCCTGTGGCTTTCGCGATGCCTACGCCGAGTATCAGGCGCACGGGATCCACGTCTTGGGGGTGAGCGCCGACGACGCCCGTTCCCACCAAAAGTTTGCCCAAAAACTGCAGCTTCCCTTTCCGCTGCTGGTGGACGAGGGGGCCAAGGTGGCCAGCGCCTACGGCGTCTATGGCCCGAAAAAGTTCATGGGCAAAGTCTATAACGGCATTCACCGCACCACCTTTGTCATCGATCCGGAGGGGAAGATCGAGGCCATCATCACCAAGGTCAAGGTGGAGGCTCACGCGGCGGAGCTGCTCAAGCAGTTAACCGGCTCCTAAGCTCTCTGTTGGGGGGTGCAGGGGGAGCAGCCCTGTCGGCAAAGGTGCCTAGGTGTCCAGCGTTCCCGTGCCGAGATTAGGACAAGAAGAGAGCGGGCAGGGGATATAACGATACAAAGTGCCGGTATGGATTCCCCTGGGGCCGTGTCCCGACGCACCCGTACCACCAAGTCGATTCACGACAGCTACCAAATTTTGGGTTTGGCCGGCCAAGGGCAGTATGGGCGCGTGTTCTGTGCCCGGCCCCGCCACGGGGGGGATCTGGTGGCCCTCAAGGAGCTGCCGGCAGAGCGCTTTCCCACCCCCAACCTGCTGCGGGAGCTGCGCTACCTGCTGACATTGAACCACCCCAACATCACCCGCTGCTACGCCCTCGAACATGCCCGTGAGGGGCGCTATTTGGTGTTGGAGTACTGCGAAGGGGGCACGCTGCGGGAGCTGATCGACCAGGTGGAGCGGGGGCTGTGGCTGCCGGTCAAGCAGGTTTTGGGCTTTGTGGATCAGATCTTGGCCGGCTTGGATCATGCCCATCGACAGGGGGTAATCCACTGCGATGTCAAGCCAGAGAATATCTTGCTCAAGCCCACGCCCCAGGGTTGGCAACTGAAGCTGACGGACTTTGGCATCGCTCGTCACCCCCAGCCTGCTCCCGGCGAGATCTCTGCCACCGGCTCCCCCGCCTACATGGCGCCAGAGCGGTTCTACGGCCAGTTCAGCCCCGCTTCTGACCTCTACGCGGTGGGGATCATCCTCCTGGAGCTGTTGACGGGCCGGCGACCCTTTTCCGGCTCCCCCAGCCAGTTGATGCACGCCCACCTCAACCAGCCGTTTGTCTGTCCGGAAGGGATCCCGGCCCCGCTGCAGGAACTGCTGGAGATCACGTTGCGCAAGTTGCCCCTGCGGCGGTTTCGCACCGCGGCCCAGATGCGTTCGGCCCTGGCAACCTTTGCCCGGGAGTGGCAGGAGCCAGCCGGTTGTTGGGTCGGCCCTCGCCTGTCCAGGCGGTCACCTCCCGGCCTGCAGGTCTGGGATCTGCCGGATCCGGGTTTTGTTGGCGAGGGCGGGATGGAGTCCCTGCCTGAGCAAAAGTTCTGCATCTGTGAAGATCCGAGCGGCTCCCGATCCCCGCTGCTGCTGCGGGTAACCCCTCAGCGGCTGGAGTGGCTGGATCTGCAGACCCTTGCCTCAGGAGCGCCGCCTCTGGCCTGTTTCTCCTTGGCCGAACCGTTGCAGCAAGTGCTGCCCTTGCCGAGCTTCCCGGAGGCTTTGGCTTTTTCCAAAAGCAACCTTTTGCACCTGAGTCCCGCGCGCGTCCGTACCTTGCTGAGTTTTGCGGAGGATTGGCGAGCCACCTGGCTGGCGGAGCGGCAGGAGTTGGTCTGGGCCACTGCCAAAGAAATTGGGGCAGTGCAATGGCTGCCGGCTGGGCCAACCGTAGCTCAACCTTTTCCGGAGTTCCACTGCTACTTTCGCTGGCCTTGGCAGGTGCCAACGGGATCCCTGCTCCGCTTGCTGGCTCTCTCGGAGCATCTGGTGCTGTTGGCGGGATTGGGGCGGCAGTGGGTGGAAATGACTGTGTTGCCCTATCCGGCGGCCTGGCCTCCGCAGACGGGCTCCCAGCCGCTGCGCTATCGCCTACCCCTGGATCCCAGGGGGAGAGTGCTCAGCTTGGGGGAGCGGCTGCTTTTTGCCGGCGGGGATGGAGGAGGCCAGGGATGCTGCCCCCACCTTTGCTCGGTGCAGGTCAACCCGCTGCGGCTGCGCCGCTGGTTTTTGAAGGGGTGGCCCCTGCAAATGGCCAAGGCCCCTTGGGGCGTGCTGCTCCTGTGTCGCGAGGGGGAGGAGTTCTCTTCCCTCTGGCTGTATAGCGAGGGGGGGTATCCCTTGGCCCAGGTGGCCGTGCCCGTCGGATCCGAGGTGTTGCAGGTGGGGCAAAGGGGACTGGTCTGGCTGCAAGTGCCCAAGGCCGGGAAGCCGCAGCAATTTCAGCTTTGGCAGTTGGATCTCAACCAGTTGCCGGCGAATGGCCATGCCGCCGAGGGGGTTGCTTTGGGCTAGCGACGGGTTTTTTGCTTTTGAAATGGCCCTAGCTGAGCTTGGGCTGTTCGGCTAGCTGCTGGAGTGGGCTTGGCGAGCCAATTGCTTGAGAAAGGCCAGCGGATAACGGCTGTGAAGCTGCTGCTTGAGCCGCTCTTGCAGGAGCTCCTCTTGCCAGGGATCCCCCGATTGCAGCCACTCCAGGTAGCTCAGCCCCGCCACCCGCGTCAGATAGGCTCCGCTGGCCGCCTGCAGCGGGATCCCCATGAGCATCCAGGGACTGGCTTTGAGGGCAGAGCCCAGGGCCTGGGTGGCCAGCTCCAGTCCCCCAAGCTGCACGATCATTTGCGCCAGGCTGTGGGCCATTTGTTGAGCCTGCTGCAGGGTGATGGGGCGATCGAACACCTGATGCAGCTCCCCGATCATGCGCGCCTGGATGACCACCCCCGCCAGCATATCCAAAGCCGGAAGGGGGGTCACGGCCAGGGCAGCAGCGGTGGCCCACTGCATCCGCTCCACGATCTGGCGACCCTGGTGGTAGCGCTCTTCCCGCAGGGCCTGTTGGACGGCCTCGCTCAAGGTTTGGGTTTGCAACAGGGCGTTGGCCAGGCGCAGATGGGATCCCTTTTGCTGCAGCAGGCGGGCCATCTGCTGGACCAGGGCGCCTGTATCGGGGGGCTGCGGCTCCCAGGTTTCTTGTCTGGAGCCATCGGGGAAGCAGTAGCGAACCTTCAAGGGCTCCGGGTCGGCGGCAATGGCCACCACCTGCTCAGGGGGAATGACGCCGGCGGTGCGCTGGCGCAGGTGGGCCAAGATGATCTCCACCTCCTCCGGCAACATCTGATCCGTCTTGTTAAGGGCCAGGATGGTGGATTTCCCCAGCCGGGCCAGCTCGAGCAGCTCGGCATATTCTGAGGCCAGCAGATCCCCGGCCACCACCAAAATCAACAGATCCGCCTTCTGGGCCAGGGCGCGGGCCTCCGCCTCGCCGGCGCCGCCGATGGTCAGCAGGCCAGGGGTATCGGTGAGGGAGATGGGGCCACTCCAGCCCTCCAGTTGATAGGTGTGAATGGATCCCTGCTGGGTGGTGCCCAGGGTGGGAGCGGTTTCCCCCACAGGCTGCCCCAGCAGAGCGTTGATGAGAGAGGTTTTGCCGGCAGAAGCGGTGCCGAACACCACCAGGTGCAATTCTTCCTGGGCCAGCCGTCGATCGATCTCCCGCGCCTTGGCCTGCAAGGCGCGACGGCTAATGTCGTCCTGCAGCTTCTGGATAAGGCGATCGACATCCTGCAGATCTGCTTGCACCTGATCCCGCGTCAACTTAACCCGCCGCCGCGGCTTGGCCGCTGGGGTGGGATCCTGTTGCGGTCGGCGAACCTGTTGCCACCAATGGCGTGCCACCAGCCCTGCCGCCACTGTTCCGCCCAGGATGCCGGCCACCGCCAGATCCGCCAGCGGCACCGAATAGGGAGCCACAAAGCTGTAGATGCCCTCAACCCATTGCAGGTATTGGCTGAGAGCCGCCAAGCCCAGCCCCGTCAACAACCACAGCCAAGTGGAGCGCGACAACACCATGCCAACCCACAGCTTGCCCAAATGCCCAATCGGGAACAGATCCTGATCCCCAGGCAAACCCTGAAGATCTATCTAGTCTAGAGATCTGCAAAGGCGAGAGAAGCGTTCGCGAATTTAGGACGGCTGAACCCTCTCCGCTGGCAACCCCGGCGCAAGCGGGCTCCGCAGCCGCTTCTCTAGCATAGGGCTAGCTGCAGCTGGGCATACAGTTTTTGCAAGAAGCTTTGTTTAGGAACAGCTACCCACCGGCAAAACCAGAAGCTGAAGACAGAAAACGCCAATCGAGATCGCCCTCAGCCCAAGTGGCCAAAAAGGCCAGGGATCCCTGGCAAAACCGCCGGCGGCTCCAGCGGCGCTGGCAAAAACTCGCCCCCCCGGTAGTCCAATAGCTGCACCAACAACAAATAGCCCACCCCCAGGGCAATGGCCAAAGCTCCCGTCATAATGGCTACCCACTTGGGCCGTTCCACGCTGGGCCTCCCAATCACTGCCGGACTTGATCTTCTTTCTTAATAATGCCTGAAGCCTTAGCGAGGTGGGATCAAGACGGTGTCGATGACGTGGATGATGCCGTTGGCAGCTTGAATATCCGCGGTGATCACGTTGGCGTTGTTGATGCGAATCCGTCCGCCCTCAAGAAGGGTGACAGTGACAGGGGATCCCTGCAAAGTCGTCACCTGCTGGCCGGATCTGAGGGCGCTGGAGGGGGCCAAGCCGGGAACCACGTGGTAGGTGAGAATGCGCACCAGCTCTGCCCGGTTCTCAGGCCGCAGCAAGGCTTCCACCGTGCCAGGGAGCAAAGCGGCAAAGGCAGCATTGGTGGGAGCAAAGACCGTGAAGGGGCCTTCTTGCTGCAAAGCCCCCACCAAGCCCGCTGCCTGCAGGGCCGTCACCAAGGTACTGAAGTTAGGGTTAGCAGCGGCAACGGCGACGATATTGGGCAGCGGCGTAGGGCTGGGAGAGAGAGTCGGAGTGGGCGTCGGCAGGGCAATGGCTGTATCGTTGCTGGAACTGTCACAACCGACCAAGGCCAAGCAGGTGGCCGCCGTCAGTCCAAGGGTGAGGGCTTTGCGATTCATAACAAAAGTTAATAACTCAAAACATTCGTCTCCATCTTAGGGTCAAAAGCCGTTCTCGCACGGGTGGCCCTAGAGCAGAGCAGGGGTCACTTTTGCGTAGAAGTGGCTACGGTAAAGTTCGGTATTCTGGGTGTGGTTGCTGGAGGGGAGAAAGGGGATGAACGGGATCGGGATCCCATCTTGGCGGCGGCAACTGCGTCGTTGGCTGCCCTGGGCTGCCCTGCTGCTGCTCCTGGTGGCCATTGGCTACTGGGTGGGCCCCCGACCTCGGCCTTATCCCCAAGAGCCAGAGCTGCCCACCCTGGCCCCTCTGCCGCAGCACCCCCGCATCCGGGTGGCGTTCAACCAAAGCCGCGAGAGCACCTATCGGGATCCCTATCGCCAGGTCTATCGCTACGGCTACAACCTGGAGGAGCTGATCCTCTCCCAGATCCGCTCCGCCCAGCAGTCGCTGGATGTGGCGGTGCAAGAGTTGAACCTGCCCCTGATTGCCCAGGCCCTGGCCGAGCGGCGCCAGGCCGGGATCCCGGTGCGGGTGATTACCGAAAATACCTATGTGCGGGCCTGGCACCAGCTCACCCCTGCCGAAGTGCGGGCGTTGGACGAGCGCAGCCGCCGCAAGTACGAGGAGTACCGCAACTTGGTGGATGTGAACCGGGATGGGCGCCTCTCCCCAGAAGAGATCGCCACGCGGGATGTCTATGCCCTGCTCGATGGGGGGCAGGTGCCCTGGCTGGACGACACCGCCGACGGCTCCAAGGGCAGCGGCCTGATGCACCACAAGTTTGTGATTATCGACGGGCAGCGGGTGCTGACCGGATCGGCCAATTTTACCCTCTCCGATATCCACGGGGATTTCGATGCCCCCGGCAGTGTGGGCAACGCCAACCACCTGCTGCTGCTGGATAGCCCCGAGCTGGCTCGCCTCTACACCGAGGAGTTCAACCTCATGTGGGGAGATGGGCCGGGAGGGTTGCCCGACAGCCGCTTCGGGGTGCAAAAGCTCAAGCGTCCCCTGGAGACGGTTTACCTTGGCGATGCCATCGTGGGGGTACATTTTTCTCCCAGCAGCCGCTCCCTGCCCTACGAGGCCACTTCCAACGGCATCATCGCGGCCACCCTGGCCCAAGCGCAGCAGCAGGTGGATCTGGCCCTGTTCGTCTTTACGGACTCAGGCATTGCCAACCAGCTCAGGCAACTGCGCCAGGAGCGCAACGTGCTGATCCGCGGCGTGTTCGATCCCGGCTTTGCCTTTCGCGACTACAGCCGCACCCTGGAGATGTGGGGGCTGCTGCTCCCGGACGAAAACTGCCGGGTGGACGCGGCCCGCCTGCCTTGGACAGTGCCCGCTTCATCCGTGGGCGTGCCCAACCTCGCCCCGGGAGACAAGCTGCACCACAAGTTCGCCATCGTCGATCCCGGCACTCCTCAGGCCACGGTGATCACCGGATCCCACAACTGGTCAATGGCGGCCAACCACATCAACGACGAAAACCTTTTGATCATCCGTAATGAGCGGGTGGTGGATCACTTTGTGCGCGAGTTCGAGCGGCTCATTGCCGAGGCCCGCTTTGGCCCCAGCCGCCGCCTGCAGCAACAGGCGGAAGAGAGAGCCCGCCTCTGCCCCAGCCCTGTCCCCGTCGCCCTCTCCTCATCTGAAGCAGAGCCGGAGCTGCTGGAAGTCGAGGTGATCTCCGTTCCTGACAGGGGATCCCCTTCCCAGCCGGCTACCCCGCAAGCTTCCCGCGTGAACTTAAACACCGCCACCGCAGCAGAGCTGCAGCAGTTGCCCGGCATTGGCCCGGCCCTGGCGCAGCGCATCATCGAGGCCCGTCCCTTTTCCTCCTTGGAAGATCTACAGCGGGTCAAGGGCATCGGGCCGGCCCGGATTGAGCAACTGCGGGATCGGGTCACCTGGTAGGGATCCGGTCTAGCTCTCTTGAGCCAGCTCCAGAAAGGCCCCCATGCGGCGAAACTTCTGGTAGCGCTCCTCCCGCAGCTCCCGCCCGCTCAGAGCAGATAGCTCCTTGAGATGCCGCAGGAGAGCTTCTTTCAGCGTCTGGGCAGCTTCCAGGGGGGCGCGGTGGGCGCCGCCAACCGGCTCCGGCAAGATCTCGTCAATGACCTCTAGCTGCAGCAGGTCTTGGGCGGTAATGCGCAGGGCTGCCGCTGCTTGCGGCGCTTTCTTGGCATCTTTCCAAAGGATGGCCGCACAGCCTTCCGGCGAGATCACCGAATAGACGGCGTGCTCAAACATCAAGATGCGATCCCCAATGCCAATGGCCAAAGCCCCCCCGGATCCCCCTTCGCCGATGACGGTGCAGATGATGGGGATCTCCAGCCGAAACAGGGTCTGCAGGTTGGTGGCGATCGCTTCCCCCTGGCCCTCGGCTTCTGCCTTAACCCCTGGGTAGGCCCCCGGCGTGTCGATAAAGGTCAATAGGGGCAGGCCGAAGCGGTGGGCATGTTCCATCAGCCGCAGGGCTTTGCGGTAGCCGGCGGGGTTGGGCATGCCGAAGTTGCGGTGGATGTTGTCTTTGGTGTCGCGGCCTTTTTGGTGGCCGAGGATCATCACCGGCTGATCCCCCAGTTTGGCCAGGCCGCCGACGATGGCCGGATCGTCTTGGCCGTGGCGATCCCCGTGCAGCTCAAACCAGTCGTCACAGATGGTCTGTACGTAATCCAGGGTGGTGGGGCGGCGGGGATGGCGGGCCACCTGCAGCCGTTCTACGGGGGTGAGCTGGCTGAAGATCTCGCGGCGCAGCTCTTCGGCTTTGGCCTCTAGTTGGCGAATCTGCTCAGAGGCGTCGATGTCGTTTTCTTCGGCCAAGGCCCGAATTTCTTGAATTCGTTGCTCCAGGGCGGCAACAGGCTGCTCAAACTCCAGCAGCAGGCGATCGGTGGACTTGGTCATGACCGGTTGGCTAAACTTCGGGGGCGTGCTGTGCCTGGCAAAGGCTGCACAGATTTGGGGATGGGACTTTGATCTTCTCACATGTGGATCCCGTAGGCTAGAGGGAGCAATCCCCCTACTGCCCAAGAGGGATCCCTTGTCTGCCTCTCTCCATTCCCCCTCTTCACCCCTTCCCCCCTGGCTGCGCTGGGGGGTGGTGGGATCCGTCGTCTTGGCTATCGGGGTGGGAGCCTTTTGGCAATACGGGCGGCCTGAGCGACAAATCCGCGTCCACACGGAGAGATTGCTGCGGGCGGTGGAGCAGCGCAACTGGGATCAGGTGGAGATGTTGGTATCTGAGGCCTATAGCGATGGTTGGGGCCTGAACAAGCAGCGGGCGCTGGCCTACAGCCGCGAGATCTTCGGGCAATTTTTTCGCTTGCGCCTCCAACCCCAAGCGCTGCAGGTGCAGCTCGACCTAGGGGATCCCAGTCGCCAAGGACGGGCCACCCTCTGGTTTGTTATCGAGGGCTCCGGCGGCCCCTTGGCCAACCTGACGCGGGATCAGGTGAACGCCTTGGAGCAACCCTTCCAATTGAATTGGCAGCGACGGGGTGGGGAGCCCTTTCGCTGGGAGCTAACCCGCGTGGAGAATCCAGAGCTGCAACTGCCCCCTCTCCCTTCTCAAGAACAGGCAGGCCAGAGATGAGGGTCGAACACCAACAGGGGGAGCTGGCCTTCGGCTGGCGGGATCCACTGCACAATACCCCGTTGGCGGGCCTGAGCTGCATAGCGGCTGGGGAGAGGCTGCAACTGGGAAGAGGGCAGACGGCGCAGGAGGGGCTGAGTGGGAATGGGCAGAGCCCCTGTTTCTGGGTTGTCGATCTGGTCGGACAATCCGTCCTCAGAACTGCCTGGCTGCAACAGAATAACCCCTTCCGGTTGAAAAGGGATCCCTCGGCCCAGCAACAAACGACCGGTATCCAAAAGCTGGGGGCCGCCCTCCTGAGCAAGCTGAAACTCTGCCCAGCTAAAAACTCGCCGCGCCCGATCAACAGGGAGGCCGAAGCAGTAGGAGCCCAGTTGGAAAGTAATCAAGGTCTGCCGGTTTCTCAGTTGTTCTTGCCGAGCCAGACGACGCAGGCGCAGAGGGGAAAGCAGGGGCATGGACTACCTCGCCATCAAAACGCCGGTGGAAGGTGCCGAAGAGGCTGGTTGCAGCAGTTGCCGCAGCTTTTGGATCAGCTCCTGTTCCTGGAAGGGCTTGGAGAGGTAGGCGCTGGCTCCCAGCCGCTGGGCCAGTTGGCGGTGTTTCTCGCCACTGCGGGAGGTGAGCATGACCACGGGAAGCTGGTCATACAGGGGGTGGGCACGAATCTGGGCCAGCAAGCCAAAGCCATCCAGCCGCGGCATTTCAATGTCGGTAATCACCGCTCGGATGGGAATTCCTCTCTGCAAGTGCTCGAGGGCCTCTTGTCCGTCGCGAGCCTGTTCAACCCGGAACCCTGCTCTTTCTAGGGTCATGGCCAAGAAGCGGCGCACGTTGACCGAATCTTCCACCACCAGCAGGGTGGGCTGGGCGGCAAACCTGGGCTGGGGAAGGGGATCCCTTGCCGACTGACAGGGCTGATCCCGCTGGGCGAGCAGCCAGCTCAAGAGGGCAGGCGGATCCACGAAAAGAGCGATTCGCCCATCGGCCAAAACCGTACAGCCGGAGAATCCCGACGGCAGAGGCAGACCTCCCTCCACCGGGCGCAGAGTTACCTCTTGCTCCCGCCAAAAGCGATCCACCAACAGGCCATAGGGCCGGTTGTCTTCTACCACCAGCAGCACCACAGGTCGGTCGAGAAGGGGGGTCTCGTCAATTTCCCGGCGAGGCTGCCAGCGCGCGAAGCGAAACCAGTGGCCCACAGGAATTAAAGGGATCTGCTCCCCTTCCCAGAGAAAGGAATCGGCAGGCAACTGCGGGGGGATAAGCAATTCTTCCACTGCGTTGGCCGGAAAAGCCAACATCAACCCCTGGCATTCTGTCAGCAGCACGCGGGTGACGCTCAAAGAAACGGGCAGAGTGAGGGTAAACAGCGTGCCCCGTCCCGGCCAAGATTCCACCTGCACCTGGCCGCCAATTCGTTGCAGGTTGGTGCGTACCACGTCTAGACCCACTCCCCGTCCAGATAGCTCGCTGACTCGCTCGGCGGTGCTGAAGCCCGGCTGGAAGATCAACTCCAGCAGCTCCTGGGAGCTGGCCTCAGCCAGGTCGGCAGCGGAAAACCCTATCTGCAAGGCGCGGGCCCGGATTTTATCCAGACAGATCCCTGCCCCATCGTCTCGCACCGTGATCAGAGTGCGGTTGCCCCGTTGGCTGGCGGCAATTTCGATGAGGCCCTTGGCCGGCTTGCCCTGGGCCAGGCGGGTGTCTGGAGCCTCGATGCCGTGGTCAAAGGCGTTGCGCACCAAGTGCAACAAGGGATCCGCCAAGGCCTCCAAAATCGAGCGCTCGATTAGGGTGGATCCCCCCAAGACCCGCAGCTCCACGGGCTTGCCATGGGCTAAGCTCAGCTCCCGCAGCGCTCTGGGGAAGCGATCCGTCAAATCCGATAGAGGCTGCATGCGCACCTGGTCGAGACGGGTTTGCATTTGCCTGGAGAGGCGGCTGAGCTGGCGGGCGCTGCCTTCGGTCTCCTGCAGGGTGGTGTCGATATCGTGGGTTACCTCATCAATTTGCACAACGGTTTCCATCACCTCTTGGGTCAGCAGGTGCATCTCTCCATAGCGATCCATCTCCAAGAGGTCAAAGGTATCGGCCAAGGTCAGGCCGGGATCCCCTTCTTTTTTCAAGAGCACGGAAGCAGGCACGGTGGCAGCGACGCGGTCGTAGCTGCTGCGCAGGCGGCTGTTGGTTTCTTCTAGAGTGCGAACCCGCCGTTTGAACAAGCTGACCAGCTCCCGCAGCCGTTGCAGGCGACTGTTTAAGCGGTTGCGCTCCCCTATGAGCTCTCCCAACAGCTCCCCCAACTGTTCCAGAGGGCGAGCCGGCACCCGTAGCATCTCGGCAGCGCTTTTGGCCCCGGCTGGAATCGAATCCGGCAGCTCGGTGGCTCCTGCCATTGCAGGGGGAGGGGCTTCTGGCGGGGGGGAAACTGGAGGCTCTGCCGGATCCCAGGAGCTGGGGAGAAGAGCGACCTGACCGACCAGCACCAGGGCCTGCGAGCGTCGCCAAGCTTGTAAAGCCGCCTGAGCAACGGGCAACACCTGCTCCTTGGCATTTGGCGGCAGCGTCTCCAGAGCTTGGACTACTGAGCCGCACAGGGTGGCAAAGGCAGGCAGATCCAACATTTCCCCCAGCGCCCCCAGCTCTTGGGCAGCAATGAGAAACTCCTCCCGCAAACAGGGCTGCTCGGGGTGGGCCAGCACACCTTCCAACCGCTGCAGACAGGCCTCCACCTCGGTTGCAAACAGCAGCACCCGCATATCGCCCCCGGCCTCTGCTGCCAGGACTTGGACGTTGTCCTCAGGCTGCAACTCTCCCAACTGCTCTCGCAATTGATCGAAAAGAGGCTGCACCCGCTCTGCCAGCCAAGATTCGTCCAAAAGCCGCTGCTGGCGGTGCTGCTGGGCTATTTGGCGCATGCAATCCAACGCCGCCAAGAGGTTGCGCTCCACTGCGGGGTCGGCTTTTTGGGGATCCACCTGCAAGATCTTGAAACCATCTTCCAGGCGATGGGCCAAGTCGCTAAGCACCGGAAAGCCCATCATGGCCGCCCCGCCCTTGATGGAATGAGCAGCCCGCAGCAAGCGATCCAAACGGGGGCGATCCAAACTCTGGGATCCCAGGCCCAACACCCCTGCCTCCAGGGTGTCGAGGTAAGCCTGGGCTTCGTCCAAAAACTGCAGCCTAACCTGCCACTCGCGTGGGTCGAGGGAAGTGGGATTCGGCCCCATGCTAAACCGCCTCCCCCACCTTGAAGGTGGACACAGAAGTCTGCAACTGACGGGCAACCGCCACCGTAGCCTGGAGAGAGTTGGCCACCTGCTGCGAGGCTGCCGCCGTCTGGGCGGCAATGTTGGCGATTTGCTGCATCAACTGGCGCACCGTTTGAGATGCATCTGCCTGGGCATCGGTGGAGCGGGCAATGGCCTGAAAGAGCTGGTTCACCTGCCGCGAGACTTCCACAATTTGTCCCAGGCTCTGCTTGGCTGCTTCCACCAAGCGGGTTCCCTCCACCACCTGGCCGGTGCTGGTTTCCATCGCCTGTACCACCTCGCCGGTTTCCCGTTGGATCCCTTCCACAATGCGCTCGATCTCGCGGGTGGCTTCTGCCGACTGGGCCGCCAGTGCCCCGACTTCCTCGGCGACCACCGCAAAACCTCGCCCTTCTTCGCCGGCACGGGCTGCCTCGATACTGGCGTTCACCGCCAAGAGGTTGGTTTTCAGCGCAATCTGGTTGATCAAGGACACCACCTTGGAAATCTGCTGGGAAGATTCCCCCAGCCGCTTCACCTTCTTGGCCGTTTCGGCCACCGTTTCCCGCAGTTGCAGGATGTTTTGCACTGTGCGATCCATAGTCAAGCTGCTGTTGATGGCCGTGGCGGCGGCAGATTCGGCAACGGTGGCGGCCTGTTGGGCTTTATCGGCTACCTCCTCGATTGAGAGCGTCATTTGCTCGACAGAGCGCAAGGTCTCTTCGATTTGGGTGGCCTGTCGGAGAGCGGCTTCGGCCAACTCGCGAATGGCTGCCTCGTCACGACCAATGGATTGGTTGACTTGACCGGCGGCCTGCTGCACTTGAATCACGATGTCGCGCAAGCTCTCGATAATGACGTTGAAAAAGTCCGCCATGATGCCAACTTGTCCGGCTGTTAGCTGCGCCCGCACCGTGAGATCCCCCCGCGAGGCTTCTGTGACCTCGCTGATAAGCTGCAGCAGCTCTCTTTGCAGCGCTTCCGACCGCTCCCGTTCCTGGGCGGCCACGGCTTTTTGCTCCAGCGCCCCCAGGTTACCCAAAGCTTGACCCAGGCGGTTGGCCAGCTCTGCCAAGGTTTTCTGTTCTTCGTCAGACCAGCTCTGGCTTTGGGCGCGGCCTATTGCCAAAAAACCGTAAAGCTCATCGCCACGCACCACCGGCGCTATCATCTCGGCTTTCAGTTGGGCTGTGGCCAGCCTCTGCAGGTAGTCGGCGCCCAGATCTGGCCTAGGCACCGGGCCAAAAGCGTAAACTTGCCCGCCGTGGAGAGCCTGCTGGATCGGAGCCGGGATCCTGCGGAGGAGGGTGCCCAAGGTGTCGGGCAGGCGGCTGTCGTGAGATTCAGCGATAACCTGCGCCTCTTCGGGAGCGGTCAAGCGATAGAAGGCCACTCGTTCGGCACCGAAGCGCTGGCGCATCTCGCCCAACAAGTCAGTTAGGGGATCGATCAGCTCTTGCTCTTGGCGAATCCGGGCAATATCGGCAAACCGCTGGGCCAGTCGGGTGTCGGAAACTTGTCGCTCGTAGGTGGCGTTGCGTTCCCGCACAAAGTTGCGCACCAGGATCAAAATGATCCCCCAGCTCAGCAGCAGAATCGGGAAGCTGATGCCGGAAAAGATCAAAGCCTGCAGCAGATTTTGCTCGTAAAGCTGGACGCTGGCCTGAATGTTGCTGCGAATGGCCTCCAGGGTTTGGTTGATCCCTTCGGCGTAGATGCGCTTTTGCTCTTCGTACTCAGGGCTGTGCAGCAAGTTGAAAGCCCGTTCCTGCTCGCCGGCCCGAATCAGATCAAAAGCCTGCACTTCCCACTCCACCAGCTTGATGTTGGCTGCTGTGGTTTTGGCTGCATAGGCTTCGTAAGAGGCGGGATCCAATTGCTGAATCTCCGCCAGCACCTCATCCAACTGAGGGACATGGATGTTGTAGCGCTCTTCCCAGGACAGATCCCCGCTGGCAGCGGCCATGCGGGCAGACATGGTCAAGACTTCATCCAAATAGATCACCTGATCGCTCAGGTTTTGCAGGGTGAACTGCCGCGAGATCGCCGGCTCGAACTCGAAATAGGTGCGGGCTACGCTGCCGGCAGAGACGGCAAACAGCAGGGAGCTGATGCCCAGAGGAAAACTGATTGCCAGGGCCAGGCGGGATCCCGCGACTTTGCGTTGGGGCCGGGAAGATGGAGCAGGCCTGAGAAAGAGGGGACGGAAGGAAACCATAGAATTTTGCCTTTAAGTGAGGGTAAGTCGGGGAAAAGGTCGCCAAGATCAAGGGTTTGCCGAGGAATCAACTGAGTTGAGCTTTTGGACAATGGCAAGAGGGTCGAGCACCCAGAGAGGCTCATCCCCTTCCAACACCAGCCCTTTGCAAGAGTCGTAGAAGTTCTCCAGTCGAAAGTTGTTTTGTGCTGCCTGGGCTTTTGTTAAGGGTTGGATCTCCTCGGCGGGCACTCGAGCTACTCCTTTCACGTGTTGGGTTGCCAGGCCCAAGCCTGTTCGCACTGGCGATGCAGAGCCCCCAAATTCTGGGCGCATCACCACCAAGTGGTGTTCGGGCTGCCCAAAGTCCAAGGGCTCTAGGCCGAGAAATTGCGGCAGATCCAGTCCCCAGAGAATGCGATTGCGATAGTTGAACAAGCCCAGCACCCATGCGGGCTGGTTGGGGAGAAGGGTAAAGTGGTGCGGGCCAACAATTAGAGCTTCCTGGGCAAATGCCATGGGCAAAAGGGCCCGACAGTCTACCCCCAACTGTAGATGTAAGTACAGCTCGCCGGTACGGGTAGAAGTAGGGCTGTGTGGGGAGAAAGCTACCGCCATTGCCGTTCTCGCTCTGCCAATTCTAAGACATCTCCTAAGAACAATTCGTGATAATCACAGGGATCCTAACTGGAGGCGCAGCTCAGCAAGGACAGGAGTGGCAAAAATCATGAGCTCGGGCTGAGCACTACTGATTTCACGGCCCGCAAAATGTCTTCGCGGGTAAAAGGCTTGGTCAGATAAAGATCGATCCCTTGCTTCATGCCCCAGAGTTTGTCCAGCTCTTGATTTTTAGAAGTACAGGCCACAACGGGCAACTTTTGGGTTTCCGGGTTTTTCTTGATTTGGCGGCACAATTCCAGCCCGCTCATGCCTTCCATGACCAAGTCCGTCAGCACCACATCGGGTTTGTCGTTGCGGATCTGCTGCAATGCCTCTTGGGCGTTGGCCACCGCTACCACCTGATAGCCTTCTGAGCGGAGGTAATCGCTGATGAGCTGTCGCTCCGAGGCCACATCTTCCACCACAAGAACTTTCACCATGATCGACATCTCCTTATCTCTTTTTCGACGAACCTTTAGAGGGATCCCTAGCTGAGATAGCGAAACACCATCTGCAGCAATTCTTCCTGCCGAAAGGGCTTGGTCAGGTAATCGGTGGCACCGGCCAGGCGCGCCTTCACCCGATCGATCAGACCTTTGTGGCCTGTGACCATCACCACCGGCACATCCTTTAACACGGAGGATTTGCGGATGAGGCTGCACAATTGGTAGCCATCCACGTTGGGCATACCCACGTCCAGCAGGATCAAATCTGGCTTGAGGGTGGTCAGCTTCATCAGGGCTTTCAAAGAGTCGCTGATGGTGTGAATGACCAGGTTGTGCCCTTCCAACAACCGCTGCAACTCGCTGAGCATGGCTTCGCTGTCGTCAATACAGGCCACAATCCAGGTTTTCGAGGCCTGGGGAGATGGGCCTAGATCTGCAAGCCCGTTGGCCAGGTGAAGAGGGACGGTGGGAGTTTCTGAGGGCTGTGATTCTGTCTCAAGCTTGGCCGAGTAGGTTTTGGGCAGCCGATCAAAGGGGGGCTGGGGATCCCGCAGGACAAGGATACCGGCTTTGACCAGAGGATGTAGGCGGCGAGCGATCTGGAGGTCGTCTTGATCGAGAAGGGCGCTCAACTGGCGGAAGCTAAACCCCTTCAGTAACCGGCCTAGCCGTTCCTGTTGCTCGGCGGGAAGGCGTTCTGCCTGGGCCCGGCTGGCAAAGTAGGGCCGTTGGTAGGGGGAGGTGATCTCAGGCCCCAAAGATTGCCATGCCCGTAGCCGCTTTTGGATCAGGTCGAGCAGGGATCCCCCATCCCACTGGCCCAGGGTGGGCACGTTGTCCAGTGGGATGATCTCCTGCTGAAAGCCCCCTGGAACCAGCAACAGATTTTGCAGCACCTCCTCGCCGATCCAAGCATTCAACCTGCGCGCAGCTTCCCAAGGCAGCAGTTGCTCCGTTACCATCCAACTCAGCCCCAGAAGGTCTGCAGGTAGAGGCCCAGTCTCCTGAGCCAATAGCGCCTCCACCTGCCGATGGATGCGTAGGCAATTTTGGCGAGTCAGAGAAAAGACTTGATGGCTGAGCCGACGCAGGTGGCGATCCAAGCGCTCCAAGGGCTCCAAGCTGTGGTGAGCAAACCCCAGGCGACCTTGGTGAAACACCAATGACCAAGTGCCCAGCCCCTCCCCTTTGTCCAAGGCACTGAAATACCGAACAACTCCTGTGAAGCTGACCTCTGCGTTCAGCAGATGGGCCGAGACTTCTGTACAGACGGGGGGACGGTTCATGGGTCGAGAGGACGTGCTCGGACAATTTCCTGCGCTGAGGTTGATGACACGACTGAAGTCTTAGCTACCCCACAAGCCGGTGAAAAAATGCTTTCCAGAATACAGTTCAAGCCCAGCCCTGACCCAGACGAGATCTTTAGATGAGCCAAGCCCAACAAGACGGCCAAGGCTGCACGAACTCAAAGGCAGTTTCAGCGTTCAATCCGTATTCAGAAAAACTCTCCTCCTGGGGAGATCGATGACTATTGCTCATCAGCCAATCTCTAAAGGTGAAGGCTATCCCTCAGATTGTCTGCTGGCTTTCTTACTCGGGAACTTCCCACGGAAAGCCTGCAGGACAAGATAGTAAAGGTAACCCCGATAAACCTCTTCCGTAAAAATACGGAACTTAGGTCTTCTCCAATTTCCAAAGCTGCTCCAAATGGGCTTGGCAGCGGCGCAGGAGCTGGCGACTTTCTTCAAAGCTGATCTGCTCCAACGCCTCGGGGTAGGAGCACCAGCGGTAGGCGGCCACCTCTTCTGGCTGCACCTGCAGCTCAGGGGGAGGAAACTGGGGTGGCAGCAGAGCCACGTAGTAGGTGACGGTCTTGGCCACCGCGTTTCCCTCGGGATCTATAAAAGTGTAGGCCTCTTGCAGCGTCAAAGGGCCAGGCTGGCCGGGCAGGGTCAGGAGCTGGTAGTCGGTTAGGCCGGTTTCTTCCCGCAACTCCCGCTGGGCTGCCGCCAAGTCGCTTTCCCCCTCATCTTTGTGGCCTTTGGGAAAGGCCCAGTGCCCCTTCTGATGCTGGATGAGCAGGTAGAGATGGGATCCCTGGGCGGGCGGGAGGGGCAGGATCGGGATTACGCCGTAGGCGGCATCGGTCAGCATGGGGAGCTAGTCTCCAAAGAGTTTGATGGCGGGCGGCCTGGGATCGAAAACCCCGTTGGGATCCACCCGCGGGCGCTCCACCCCTTGCAGGGGATAGAGAGGGCGACCCGTGTCGAATTGAAAGAGGTAGATAGGCAACTGGCTGCTCCCCAAAGGCAAGAAGGCTAGGGTATCGATCTGGGTAAGGGCGTTGCGGCTGGCCGGTCGGGTGAGGTTAAAGGCGGCGATGCGGTCTTCCAAGGGGGTCTTGGCCTCGCTGCGTCGGCCTAGGCCAATGCTAAATTGCTGGTTTCCCTGCTCATCCACCCCCAAAACCTGCACATCTCCTAGCTCCACTGGGGGCGTGCTCTCCGGCAGGCCGGCCACCACCGGCGGCGCATCCACCGGCGGCTGCGAGGGCAAAAAGCGCAGCTGCACCCCCTCCGGCAGGATGCGGTAGTCCTGGTAGTCGTGCCGGATGGAAAGGGATCCCCTGAACAGGCGGCGGGTCAGGCCCTCCAGCGTCCAAAACCCGTAGGCCAAATTGATGCGGGTGCTCTCCGGCAGCCAGTAGCTAACCCCTGCCTGGGGATCCGGC
Source organism: Synechococcus sp. RC10A2 (assembly GCF_047502605.1). Classification (NCBI taxonomy): domain Bacteria; kingdom Bacillati; phylum Cyanobacteriota; class Cyanophyceae; order Synechococcales; family Synechococcaceae; genus Synechococcus; species Synechococcus sp. RC10A2. The sequence continues at coordinate 58,400 of NZ_JANSHP010000129.1, read as the reverse complement.
ACTGCCGCAAACCCTATCAGGGCATAGGCCTGTCCCCACACCCCCGACAAAAACAAGAGCACCTGCCGCGGCAGCCCCGACTCCGGATCCAGCCACAGCTCCCGCACCTGGCCCTCTTGGAGAGGCTCTAAACGCAGATGCTGGACAGGGGATCCCGCCAGAGTTACCCGTTCTGAGGAGAGGACGCGGTAGCGGCTGGGATCAGCCTCTAGATGAAAGCTCACCGAGGGCAGGAGCGCTTCGGGCCGGCTCACGTACACGGAATACAGCTTGAGCAAGTCCGATTGGTTCACCGCTTCCAGTTGCCGCGAATCCAACAGGCGAACACGATCCCCCTCGGCTACCCAAGCCTGCCAACTGCCGTCGCGGCAATAGAGCACATCCAAGGTGGCTGTAAAGGTTTGGGATCCCTCCACCCGCACCTGCTGGCGGTACTGCAGGTTGGGCGGAGGTGGCAGTTGGCGCAGAGCAGCGTTGTAGCGCTGCAGCCAAGCTTGGGGATCTTGCTCAGAGCTTGGGAGAGAAGCGGGATCCGACTGGGCCAAGGCCAGATCCGCCGCCTGGAGGGCAACCAGCCCTGCTAGCAGGAGTACCGCCCCGCCGAGGGATCCCTGCCGTTGCCACCTTCTCGGGTCGGACTGTTTGGGGGACATCAGCTTACCTTACTCTTCAAAGGGATCCCTCCTGTCTGTCCGCCTACTCGATGGAAATAGACTGAGGGCCTTGGGTGGGGGCGGGCGGATCCTCTACCCTCAAGCCCTGGGACTCCAGCCAGCTCCGCAGCGGATCTTGCCTGATGTCCAAGCGCAGCAGGCCGCTTAGGAAGCCCCCGCAGAAGACAACGGGGTTACTCAAAAAGGTCTTCCAGACCTCGTTGTTGGTGAACATAGTCGGCATCCCAAACCCTTCCCCATCCTAGCAGGGCCCTCAGGGGAGAGCCTCCTTCCTTGCTAGACGGCAATTAACTTCTGGCGATCTATGTTTTGCAGGATACTGAAGATGTTATCGCCAAGGCGCTGGAACTCCTTGCCGCTTTTGTCGGCAAAATGGAGCACCCAGGGCAGCCTACAGGCTTGGAAGCCACTGGCAGGATGAAGTTGAGAGAGGTGATAGGTTTGTAAAGCCAGAACTTCCAAGGGAGTCTTGCCGTGCTCGTGGATCGCTCGCAGAGGTCTTGCACTGCCGAGGGAGTTCCCACCTTTTCTAATGGGCTGGCTTGTTATTAGAGTAAACGACTTTCGCGAGTAGTCGAAAACAACAGTGCCTATTTTGGCATCTTTGTACTTACCTTTTCCTTCTTCTATTCCCATTCTTCCTGTACCGCTTTTGCGTATGCCAACAATATCCACAGCAATCTTTTCTTTTTCTAGCTCCTCAATTGTTCTACTAAATTCGCCTCCTTGAACTAAACCATCCCTCATCAAGAGAACCTTGCTTGGATATCGACTAAGCTTGTCATAAAACCTATTGACAAGTTTGGACACAGTTTGATAAATTGCGTCCCCGGAGAAGGTTTCTCCTCTCTGCACAGCAGGTAGCTCCCAACCTAAGCTCTGCCCATCAGCCAGAACAGCGAAAGCAGAGGCTCCGTAGTATAGCCGCCGATTGGTTCCCACATCGAAGCCGATGATCAGCTCAGGGCCTACAGGATCGTCGAGGGGTTCCAGGAGTACCGGCTGCCACGCTGCCTTGCACAGAAGCCCGAGGACGACGTTTAGAGCCTTGTAGGGATCAGCCCCAGGGATCATAAACTGAGTCGCTATCCCTGCTTCAAGGGCCTCCATGCGGATCCTTTGCTTGCGCTCATTGGGTGACCAAGGCATAACGACCAAAACCGTTTTGATCCCTTGCTCAGCCCAGGTTTGCCAGAACCTTTTTCGGGCGAGATCGCCCTCAGGCAAGTCTTGCTGAGTGGCATAGAAGTCTACTTCAATTTCCGCGCCGCTTTTTTGGGCTACCTCAAGCAAGCAGTTGAGCACTTCGCTAGGGTACTCTCGCTTGTCGTCATAGAGGTTTAGACATGCAAACTTGGTCTCGCCTACCTTCGCACATCCCCGGTATCTAACCCGAGCAGGATTTTCAACTGGTCTGCGACCCGATCCCAATAGCTTTGGCTTGGGCAGGATGTAGCCTTGGGTCTTTAGCGGCTTAATTTCCTCAGGGGAAAGTTTGTAGACTTCCTTTATAATGGTCCTCGCAGTCTCTTCGGACTTTTCGAATCGTTCTTTCAAACTTTTTCTGATGCACTCGATAACAGCGGCGCTAACTTTTCCGCCAGGGCTTCTGTTGTCTTCTAGACTGGCTAGCATCTCCAAGGTTAAAGCAGGCGATAACCTTCGGGAGAGATGGGGATAACGTCTTTCCTTTGATGCTACTTCGACTACCCAAGAGCTCTCAACTTCTTCTACAAGTGCATTGTACTTCTGCAAATGATACTCCGCCAGACTGATGTTCTGCTCTGGTAACCGAATCTCCCGTGGGGATTGGTTAGAAAGAATACCCAGATATTTCCAAGTCAAACGTTTGCCGTTCGCATCAAAGTATGTATTTCGCACAATCTCGATTGGAACGTCCGGATAGCTTTCCAACCATTCATGCAAAGTCCACGGCGTGTAGAAGCGGTAATGAATATCGACTTCTAAGTAAAGCTTTCCGTCTGGTTCGACGGCAACATCTATCATTCTCCCTCTGTGGATTTCCCAGCCTTCTCCGGAAAGTTCTACCTCTTTCTGAGCAGTCACCCACCAGAGCAGGCCGCCTCCTATCCATTCGACTTCAGTTTTCTTGTACTGAGATTTAAGGCGCAACCCTATCCTCTTGCGCTCAAAGCTTTCGAGGGCGCTTCTTTCTTGAGCATTGGCACAGGTTAGAACCCTAAGCCCACGCTCTTCCAACTCCCACTCTGGTGTTTTGAGCTGGCTGGGCGAAACTCTTTCCTGCGTGATAATGCGACTTCCCAAACGAGCAGCTATTACATCTAGCCGATTGCAAACCCTAGCGATAGCTCTCTGCTCTTCTCCTAGCTCCGGGGGTGGGTTTGGCCTACAGTCGTACTCATAAAAGGTGAGGTCTTCCTGAGCTAGCTCCTTAACAAGAAAGCGATTGAGGATAACTGGAACTTCTTGCTGAAGCAGTCTCATTAGCAAACTTTGCGTTTAAGCTCCTCTCTAGGATAAGCCCTAATTGTCTCAATCGTGCCCCTAGGTCAGGGCTGAAACAACTCGGGCGGGGCCAGGTCATAGCTAAACGCCTCAGCTTCAAAGTGGCCGCTCATGCCCACCACTTGCCATTCGGCGCTGCGATTTCCCTGCTGGAAGCGCAACCGCTGCGCCCGCAGCGGTACTACCTGGAGGACCTCGGCTGGAAACGCCTGGTACTCTCCCAGGTACTGCCGGGGATCCGGCGGCAGGTCGGCACTGCTTTCGATTTGAATCCAAAACACTCGTCCCGCCTGGTTGCCGTAGGCCCGGATCTGCTCTTGGCCTTGGTAGTGCTCCACGCCGCGCAGCCGCTGCCGCCCCACTTGCATAGACTTAGCCCACTCCGGCAAGGGATCCCCCAAGCTAATCGGCCAGGCTGGTGCACCCAACCCCAGCCAACACAACAGCAGCAGAACCCAGACCCAGGGCCAGCGGCGTGTCCTTCGATGGGCAGGGATCCCTTGGGCAACCATCACTTTCCTCCGCAGTTAACTCGAGGCTTCAGAAGAGGGGATCGGCCTCAGCGCAGGCGAAAGCCGATCCGCCCCCTTTCAATATCAAAGGCAACATCGGCGTTGAAAAACAGGGGCATGCCCAACAGTTGCACGCTCTGGTTGCCGTTGACAAAGATCCGATCCCGGCTGGGCGTTACCGGAAAGCCAACCCGGATGCGGTAGTCAAAGGCTCCTCCCAGCACAGCTCGCCACTCCGAGCCTGGGGGTAGGGTAGCGGTGGGAAAAGGAGCGGATCCCAATAGTCGAACGTTGAGGAAGATGTCGGAAGCGCCGCTGTCAAATACGGTGGGGCTAGGGACATTTTGAATAGAAGTGTTGCCAATGCTGTAGGCCACCTGCAGGGCCTCATCCCGCCAGATGGGTGTGCCATCGGGAAAGCTACCCACCTGGGGCAGTTGCCGGAAACTGAAGCCGGCGGTGTTGGCCTCCGTCAGGCCGACTGTGAAAAGGCCTTGAACAGAGTCGAACCCCCCTGTCTGAACAATGTACCCAGAGCGGAAATTGCCCGGCAGGCGGGTGAGGGGACTAAACAAGTTGCGATCGGGGCTGCGCTCGTCCAAAGAGGTGCCGAGGATCCCGGCAAAGGGGCGCCCTGGCCCAAACAGGTTGTCGGAGCAGGTAGCCACCAGGGGCTCCACACAGGTGATTTGGTCGATCAACTGAATCGTGACCGGCTCCCGGCTCTGGATCCCACCCAAGCTGAAGGGAGCGCGAGCCAGCACACCGATAAATTGCGTGCCATCGGCGAAGGTTACCGTGGAAGGGATCCCCGTCCGCTCTAAGCCAAAGCGCCCTGCCACCGACGACAGAATACGCAGCCCTGCTGAGCCGGTATCCAGAAGCACTTCAGCCTCGCTTCCAGCCACACCCACTGTCAAGCCCAGCAACTTAAAGCGGCTGGTGCCCAGAGTGCGCACCGCTAGAGGAATCGACCGGCTGCCCGGCTCAGGCGGAGGAGGGATCAATCCAGGAGGGGAGGTCCCAGAGCCCTTGAGGCTAGAACAGGCGATCCCCAGCAGCACCGCCAGCGCCAGCACCAGCCCCCTCAGCCTGCGCCAGATTTCCACCGTCCAGGCTTTCCTCGGGAGCTGCGCTCCTGTCTGCATCAGATCCTCCAGCCACCAAACGCTCGAGCAGGGAAAACCGGACCGTGCCAACCCCCCCTGCCCCTAGCTTGCCGAGGGGGCTGCCAAGGCGCGCAGTGCTCGGATTCCCGGCCAAGAACAGTGTAGCCAGAGCCCGAGGCGGGATCCCCCCCTCTGCTAACGGGACGGGTTCTCGCCCTGCGAGCTAGCCTCCGGCATCAGACAGCCGAGGGCATCACACCCTGCTGGACCCTCTGCTATTAGGGCGAGGTTGCGGTCATAGCGCGCCAGCGCCTCGTAAAAGTTGTCGGTCTTTCGTCTTTGCTTGACCTCGGCCATCAGCCGCTCGTAGGTGGCCTTGTCGATTTTCTCGAAGGGCAAGCGGGGGAAGGGAGCGTCGAAGCGGGCCAGCAGTGCTGCGCTGATGTAGCCCTCGTCGTCGCGGATGGCCTCGTAAATGCGGGATCCCAGCGCTTCGATCTCGTCCTCGCGCAGCTCGATGGTGGCGGAGGTGTTGTGGGTGGTGTAGTACTTTTGCACCTGCATGTAGAAGTCAAACTGAGCCAGGGCAGAGAAGCGCTCAACCTCAATCTCCTCGGCGCCGGGCAAATTGGCCCACTCCACCTCCACCGGCAGCTCCACCAACCACTCGGTGCAGCGGGGATCAAAGGGGTCGTTGAGCAGGTTGCCGTGCTCATCCTTGTCAGACTGGGCGGGCACCACCGAGTAGCCGTAGTCCAGGCAGGCCAGGGCCACGGGGTCGTTTTTGGCAAAGGTGATGCGGCGAATGTAGCGCTGAGCCTTGGGCGGGTGCCAGCCGGGAGAGGCGTTAGTCAGGAGCGACTTGGTGCCGGCAGGTTGAACGGTGGTGCAGCGGTTGGGGCGGCGCAACCCGTGACGGTCGCAGTAGTCCCAAACCACGCGGTGAACGACCTCCTTCCAGAAGCTGAGGTATTCCCGCTCCTGCTGCTTAAACTCCCGCCCCAGAGGCGTATCGGGCCTCCCTTCCTGCCACCAGCGCAGCCAGTCCACCCCAAAGGCTTTGACGCAAAAGTCAAATAGACCAGTAAACGAGACGCCGACAATGGGATCCCATTCCCTTGAGCGCTGGAAGCGGGGCTCAACAAAGCGGTGGTGCAATAGCGCCGCAGCCGACAGGGCCCCTGCCGTAAAGGCCTCCTCTTGCTCCTGGCGGTTGTGGGGATCTAGCCGGTTGAGGTGGATCTCGGCCAGATTGCAGTGGAAGTCGCATCCGATGATCTCACCGCAGTTGTGGACAACCAACCCATTGGCATCAAAGCAGCTTGGGCCGGGCACGGTGCAGTCATAGACCGGTTCCACGCCGTCAGGCTCCAGGGCTGCAACTGTAACCGTAAACCGCTCCCGGTTGAGCCGGCGCTGGTAGCTGCCGAGCAGTTCACCTAGCTTCTGAGCTTTGCGCGGTTCTCGAAAGCCCACCACTGCCTGAAACTGGTGCAGGTTGTCCCCGCTAATGACCAGCTCGTGCTGCACCTGGCAGGCGTAGGGGGCTGGCTGGCGCTTGCTATCAGGCAGCAGACGATACCCAGCGGGACGGCGATTCTCGTAGATGACCGAGACAATCCCTAGACGCGCCAGCATGCGCTGCACAGCTTTGAGGGTGTCCAGGTTGCTTTGGGAAAGCCGCACACTAACTCCCTTCTCTTGACCGCCCTGCACACTGCCGTCTGCGTCAAACAGGCCGCACAAAAAGCCGCGGTGGAAATCAAAGCTTGTGGCTTCCAGTGCCGCAGTCATTTGCTTCTGTCCTGGAGCCATGCCGAACTTAGCTGCCAGTTTCGCCAAGCCGGTGGAATGGATAACCCGGCACTTCAGCTTGGGGTGATAACAGGTCTCTGGCCGGCGAGGTTCGTACCCTACCGCAGCCTGCAACAACTGAGCCCCATGGAGGCTCATCTCCTGCTGCGTATCCTGCCCATAGCGCAGTACAGCCGTGTCATTCCACTGGGTTGTGGCAAGGCTGCCGTCGCCCAGCAAATTCCCCAAGAGCCAGCCTTCCTCCCAGGTCCCCTCACCATCCCAGGGGGTTAGGTCGCGATGGTTGTGCAGCAGAATGCGGTCGCCCGGGCGGAGCTCTTCTGCCGGCACCCATTCCGTGTATTGCGCCTTTGGAGTCTGGGCAATGACTTTGAGAACACGATGGTTGCCCGTCAGCCGAAGAGAAAATCCCTCCTGGGTCACCAGCTTGAGCACGGGCTTGGTGCCGGAGTAGAAAAACCCCTCTGGCGTCGTGCTGAATAGCTCGCCGTTGACGTAGGTGCTGTGCTGCTTGCCAATAAGGTCTTTCACCTGGCGCGGGCCGTCGCCCGTGTGGATCCAAGTGTCTGCGGTAACGCAGGGGTTCAGCCCATACCGTTGCACCCTATGCCACGTTGGCGGTTGGACAGACGGAGAGCTACTAGCTGCCTGCCGCTCCTCTATCCAGCGCCTAGCTCCCTCGGGTCCCTCCGAGGCATAGACGTTGAGGAACTCCCGCTTCAGCTCCGGGGTGTTGATTAGGTCGGCGTTGGCCCGCGCTACGGCCTCCCCAGCCCACTGGATGGCCCCCTCGCCGGAGTAAAACTGCTTGCGCACGGCAGCAATGCACTCTTCCCGCGTTGGCTTGCGGTGAAACACCCGGGTGTGGTTGGCCATGCGCAGGGCATCTCGCTCAGGGTCAATTCTCCAGTTGCCCTGCTCGTCCTGCTGCCAGAGATTGTCTTTGGCGCTAGATCCCAGCTCGTCGTCGGCGGCAAACTGGCGCATACCTGCACTACGGCGGATATTCCCCGCCACCACCGTTGCGGCCGCCTCATCAATGAGCAGGCAGCACTCCACCGAGTTCAGTTGCCTGCCCACGGCTTTGTTGAGGATGGCGGCACAGCGCTGGTACAAGCCGGGCAGCTTGATGGGGTTGGCCACGCCCCCAAACCCTTTTAGCCGCTCCCCAGCGGGGCGCACATGGCTGAGATCCACTGTCACCTCCACCTGACCCCCAAAACTGGGATCCGCCGCCAGCTCCAAGAGAGCTTGGTAAGACTCCACCCAGCCGCGGCGGCTATCGCCCACCTGGATGTGCACGTGAGAGCCCTGGCGCTGGATGCGGGTGTGTTCCTGCCGCGCTTCGGGGGGGGTGGCACCAATGGATCCTACTACCTGCACCTCTAGGCGGCTGAGGATGGGGGGCAACTGGCTGATGAACTGAGGCTCCAGCACCGCTCCCGTGCCACAGCCCATCATGGCCAGATCCATCATCAGGCCAAAGGAGCGCCAGTCCACCACGGTGAGGCTAGTGCAGTTGTAGGCGCCGGAGTAGTTTTCCGGCTTCTGGATCCACTCGGTGCCCATCACCCACAGGGCCCGACCTGAGATCAACGCTTTCAACTGCCGCTGCAGACGTTCCAACAGCTCCCGCTCCTGGGGAGTAAGGCGCCCTAGGCGGGCAATATCGGCCAGGGTGCGATCGCAGACGTCACTCCAAGTCTCGCGGCTGCCATCGGGGCGGCGCCGACTATAGGTGCGGTAGAACACTGGGGCAGCCGTTGGGGCTGTCGCGGGGAACTCGTCTACAAAACCTGGCGCTTGTTCCTGGGGCGAGGGTACCGCTTTGCTCTGCTCGTAGGAGGAAGTCGATACCATAGCTGTTTCCGTCGTCCCCCAGAAAGAGGGACAAAAAAATAGGGTCACTGCGGCTAACCCGGCCGCTCTAGCAGGGTTGCCTGGTTTGCTGGACAGCTACCCAGGGTACCACAAGGATTCGCTGCGAAGCCCCGGAAAGGGCTAGAGTGGAAAGGAAGGGATCCCAAGGAGAAAGGTTGCCTGCTGTCCTAAAAGCCCTCCTGGGCAAGAGCTGTGTAGGAGTTAAGGCCATGACCAGTCGCCTGCGCATCGGGAATTTGTGGGGGATCCCCTTGTTCCTCGACTACACCTGGTTTCCAGCGGCTCTGCTGCTGGTGCTCTCCTACGGGGTGGTGCCAGCGGTGGGGCTTTTTCTTTCGCTATTGGCCCATGAGTTGGCCCACAGCCTAGTCGCCCGGGCCTATGGAGTACGGGTGAGCTCCATCACCCTGTTCATCTTTGGCGGCATGGCGGCCATTGAGCGAGAAGTGCCTCGCCCCCTGGGCGCTTTTTGGGTGGCTTTGGCAGGGCCCCTTCTCAGTTTGGGCTTGTTTGTCCTCTTCAGCGTGGCTGGAGCTTGGGCGGGGCCAGGGTCGCCGCTGACCTCAATGCTGGCCAGCTTGGCTGCCATCAACCTAGTGATTGCCCTGTTTAACCTGCTGCCAGGGCTGCCCCTGGATGGGGGGCAGATGCTCAAAGCAGCCATCTGGGGTTGGACAGGGGATCGGCAAAAGGGCATGTTGTGGGCAGCTCGAGCTGGCCAGGGAGTGGGCTGGGGCTTGGTGGGCCTGGGTCTAGTAGTGGTATTTTTGGGGAGCCTCAATGGCCTTTGGACGGGGCTAATTGGCTTGTTTATTTTAAGTAGCGCCCGTCGCTACGAGCAGTATGCGCAGCTGCAGCGGGTGTTGGCTCGCCTGAAGGCCGCAGATGTCATGAGCCGCCGCTTTCGCGTGGTGGATGCGGGCATGAGCCTGCGGGAGTTTGTCGATCGCTACCTGATCCCTGCCTCCCTCCAGCCAGAGACCGCAAGAGGCGTTCAGGAAGTGTACTTTGCCGAGGAGGACGGTCGCTACCGGGGCTTGGTTAGGCCGGAACTGCTCAACGACATCGAGCGCAGCCAGTGGGATCACCTCACCCTCAAAGCCATTCTCAAGCCAATGGAGCAACTTCAAGGGGTGCGGGAGGAAACTCCCATTGTCCAGGTCATCCAGATGATGGGCCAGGCGGAGTCGCGCCGAGTCTTGGTCTTCACCCCCAGCGGCGCCATTGCCGGCCTGATCGATCGGGGAGACGTGGTGGCCGTAGCCGCGCGGGAGCTGGGAGTGACCCTGCCTAAGGAAGTGGTGCAGCGGGTGCGCGAAAGTGAAGAATGGCCGCCTGGCTTTCAGGTAGAAGAGAGCCTAGTTGGTGAGGGATCCCCCAGCTTGTCGTGGCCAGGATCAACGGATACCCCTTCCCAAGACTAGTAAAGATAAACCCAATTGCTCCCTGAAGGCTCTCAGCGGCGGTTGTGCGAGTAAGATTAAGTTTGTTCTCTGCTGATTAAGAACTTTGACCTTGAGCCGCGCACCGCGTCTTCTTCCTGCTTACACCCATCGCCTAAACAACGGGCTAAGCGTCATTCTTCACCCCCTTCCCATTGCCGATTCGGCCACGGTGGACGTCTGGGTCCAAACAGGCGGGCGCAACGAGCCGTTGCAGTGGCTGGGCATATCCCACTTTCTGGAGCACATGGTCTTTAAGGGCAGCGAGCGGCTGGCCCCCGGGGAGCTGGACCGGGTTATTGAAGGGCGGGGAGGGATCACCAACGCTGCCACTGGCCAGGATTACACCCACTACTACATCACCGTAGCTGCCACCGACCTGCCGGATACTTTGCCCTATCTGGCGGAGGCAGTGTTGCGGGCTGGGATCCCTCCGGAGGAGATGGAGCGGGAGCGCCAGGTGGTTTTGGAGGAGATTCGCCGCGCTGCCGACAACCTAGGGCACACGGCCTATCAGCTTCTCCTGGAAACTGCCTTTGGGGTGGAGCACCCCTATGGGCGACCCGTGCTGGGCACGCCAGAAAGCCTGATGGGGTTGACCCCAGAGCTGCTACGCGCCTACCACCGCGGCTGGTACCGACCCGAGTACATGACGGTGGTGGTGACGGGAGGCATCGATCCGGACCAGGTGCTGGCGCTGGTGGAAAGAGAGTTTGGGGATCCTGCCAGTGGCTCTGCCTGGACAAGGCCCCCAATCCCGCCTCAGCCCCGCCCCCAAGGGATCCTGCGCCGCGAGAGCACCCATACCCGCCTGGAGCAGGCTCGTCTAAAATTGGCCTGGCCCACCGTCAGCCTCGAGGCCTGGGAGCAGGTTTGCGGCCTGGAGCTGTTGGCCGTAGTGCTGGGGGAGGGCCGTAGTTCGCGGCTGGTGCATCTGTTGCGCGAGCAGCGGGGCTGGGTGAGGGCTATCGGCTGCTCTTCGCTGGTGCTGAAGGAGGGGGGGCTCTTTTGCATCAGCGCTCAACTGGAGGTAGAGGATTTGGCACAGGTGGAGTCAACCATCCTGCACGAGATCGAGAAGTTACAGCAGGACGGCATTGGCCAAGCGGAGCTGGATCGCGCCCGGCGCATGCTCACCCACGAGCTGCTCTTCTCCGCCGAGTCCCCCAGTCAACTGGCCAGCCTCTACGGCTACTACGAGACCCTGGTTGGGGTACAGCGCCTGCAGGAGTACCTGGAGCTGTTGCAAGCGTTTACTCCGGCGCAAATCCGCGAGCTGGCGCAGCAGTATCTCTCCCCTCAGGCTTACGTGGTCGCTCTGCTCAAGCCGGCTGCCTCTGACGCTGCCGCGGCTTCGGAGCTGCAACTGGCCTGCCGTTGATGGCCTTTCAGTCTTGGATCCCTTGCCCAATGCACCCCACCCTGTCCACCACCCAACGCGGCCATCTGCAGCGCCTCTGCTTGACCAACGGCATCACGCTGCTGGTGGGCCAGAACGCGGCGGTGGAGATCCTGGCTGCCCACTGTTTTTTTCGCGGCGGCAGCCGGGTAGAGCAACCGCAGCAGGCGGGCTTGAGCCAGTTGCTGGCCGCTGTCCTCACCAAGGGCACCCGGCAGCGCGACTCCCAGGCTATTGCCGCTTGGGTGGAATCGTTGGGAGCTTCCCTTTCGGTAGACAGCGCCGCCGATCATTTCGAGGTCGCCCTGCGCTGTGTAGCGGAGGATTTTCCGGAGCTGTTGCAGTTGCTGGCGGAGATCCTCCGCGATCCCAGCTTTCCCGAGGCAGAGGTGGCGCGGGAGCGGGACTTGATGCTGCAAGCCATTCGCGCCCGACAGGAACGGCCTTTCAGCTTGGCTTTTGATCAGGTGCGGCGGGCCCTCTATGGGGATCACCCCTACGCCCTGCCAGAGCTGGGAGGAGTGGAAACAGTGGGATCCCTGACCCGCGAGGATTTGCTGGCCTACCACGCCACCTACTGCCGCCCAGAGGGCATGGTGATGGCGGTGATCGGCCCAGAGCCGCCCGAGACAGTGGCGGCCCAAGTGGAAGCGGCTCTGGGAGATTGGGTGAGCGCCGGCCCGCCCGCCCCCGACCCAGCCCTGCCGCTGTCTCCCTTGGAGAGGCCGCAACTGCTGAAGCTGCCCCAGCCCACCCAGCAGACGACGATCTTGATGGGCTTCCGCGGCTCCCCTGCCGCTTCCGCCGACTATCCGGCCCTGAAGCTATTGGCCACCTACCTGGGCAGCGGCCTGTCCAGCCGCCTGTTTGTGGAGCTGCGCGAGCGCAGCGGCCTGGCCTATGAGGTCTCGGCCTTTTTTGCCACCCGCCGGGATCCCGCCCCTTTTGGGGCCTACCTGGGCACGGCACCGGAGAACACTTTGGTGGCCCTGGAGCGCCTGCAAGCGGAGATCCGTCGCCTCCACGACACCCTCCTGAGCGGCGAGGAAGTGGAGATGGCCCAGCGCAAGCTCTTGGGCCAATATGCCCTCAGCAAACAAACCAACGCCCAAGTGGCCCAACTGGCCGGTTGGTACGAGGTTTTGGGCCTGGGCCTGGAGTTCGACCAGCAGTATTTGCAGCGAGTAAGGCAGCTCACCCCTGCCCATCTCCATCAGGCCGCAACAACCTACCTGGTCAACCCGGCCATTGCCCTGGTGGGGCCGGAAGAAGCTTTGGCAAAAGTTGAACTGTAGGTGGGTGCCACGAGGCAGGCTGCCGACTTCTGCGCAGCGGCACGACGGGGCTTGCCGCGCACCGGGTCAGTTTCCGGATCAGGCTTTTTCAAGACGCGACCCTTACTGCTGCTGGCCCCCAGCAGCTAGGACGGCGGTCAGGGTAGGGCTTAGAGGATAGAGAGGGAGGTTCCAGACGCTCTTGTGCTGGGTTCCCTTCTCCCCCAGGGCGAGAGCCCCCTCCAGTTCCCTAGAAGTCGAGATCCCAGAGGGGGAAAAATCCCACCAGCAGCTCCACAATCACCAAAGCGGGCAGCAGGTTGGCCACCCGCAGGCGGGCCAGGCCGAGCAGGTTAATGCCAATACCCAGGATGAGGATCCCGCCAGTGGCTTCCAAGGCGGCGAGCAGGTCTGGGCGCAACAGCGGCTGCAGTTGCCGCGCCAGCAGGGCCACGCCTCCCTGAACCAAGAGCACCGGCAGGGCGGAAAACAGCGTGCCCCAGCCGAGGCTGGCCGTAAAGGCAAGGGTGGCAATGCCATCCAAGGCGGCCTTGACCAAGAGCAGCGAGGGATCCCCCAGGCCATCCTGGATAGCTCCCAGCAGAGTCATGGGGCCGACCACAAACAGGATGGTGGTGGTCACGAAGGCGCGGGCGATAGGGCTAGGGCCCAGCCAGGGGCTCACCCGCTTTTCCAGGCCCTGTCCCAGCCGCTCAAAGGCGGCCTCGAGGTCGATCCCTTCCCCCAGCAAAGCCCCCCCGATCAGGGCCAGCAAAACCGTTACCGCCTGGGCAGCGCTGCTGAGGGTGAGAGCCATCTGGATCCCCAAGACCAACACCAGGGATCCCAGGGCTTGCAACAGGGTTTGGCTTATGCGTTCGGGCAGGCGACGGCCCGCCGCCCAACCGAGGCCGCTGCCCACTAGGATCGCGAGGGCATTGACAAGGGTGCCGGTGCCGGGAGGAGCCATACAACGTGCCCAGAGCTAAGCTTTCTCGATTATTTCTCAGTCTCGGATATAAGGTTCGTCCCAAGCCTGCGCGGAAACACCTGGGCAGATGCACCATTTCTGCTGCCGATCCTGGCTATACTGAGGACACGCCCGCCCAGGCTAGAGGTGGGCTTTTACTCGGCAAAAATTCAGATGAGCTTTTGGAAAGGCCTGTTTGGGGCAGCAGGGGCCGCTACAACCAAAGAGCCGGCGCAAACAGCCAAAGCCGACCGTCGCCAGGAAACGTTGGCGGTGGGGGGGGAGACTATTGTCTTTAGCCTGGATCCCAACTTGGATCTGTATGAGCTGGAGGAACTTTGCGATGCAGTAGGGTGGTCGCGTCGCCCCATCCACAAGGTTAGGAAAGCCCTGCAACACAGTTTTCTGGTGGTGTCGATGTGGCAGCAGCGGGGCAGCTACCGTCGCCTCATCGGCTTTGCCCGCGCCACCTCTGACCACGCCTTCAATGCCACCATCTGGGATGTGGTGGTGCATCCTGAGTTTCAGGGCCGGGGGCTGGGCAGGCGGCTGATGGAAAAGGTGATCCACGAGCTGCGCGCCCAAGACATCAGCAACATCACCCTCTTTGCCGACCGCGATGTGGTTAGCTTCTACGAGCGGCTGGGCTTTACGCCCGACCCGGAGGGGATCAAGGGCATGTTCTGGTACCCCCGCTAGCCCATGGCTGCTCTGCCCACGGTGATCTTGCCCGGTTATCTGGCGGGCGCCTCTGAGTATGAGCCTTTGCGTCGGGAGCTGGAGGCCCGCGGTTACCCGGCTCGGGTGGTGCCGCTGCAGGTGCGCAGTTGGCTGCCTACCCTGGGAGGAAGGCCCGTCACGCCCATCTTGCAGGCGCTGCAGGCCACGATTCGGCGTACCCAAGCCGAGTTTGAAGTGGACCGGGTTAACCTGGTGGCCCACTCCGCGGGCGGCTGGATTGCCCGCATCTACCTGGGATCCGTGCCCTACGGGGGGCAGGTCTGGCAGGGGCGGGAGCACGTTTCCACCCTAATTAGCCTGGGATCCCCGCACACCAGCCGGGAGCGCTGGACAAGGCGCAACCTGGACTTCGTTAACACCCACTACCCGGGAGCCTTCTGGCCACAGGTCAAATACGTCTGTGTGGCGGGCAAGGCCATCCAAGGGCGGCGCGTGGGCCTGGGATCGCTATGGCGGCAGGAGCATTATCTGGCTTGGCTGGCCTACAACAGCTACCGGCTTACCGCCGGCCAAGGGGAGCTGTGGGGAGATGGCATCACCCCCATCGAGGCCGCCCATCTGCCAGGGGCCATCAACCTCACCCTTCCCGACTGTCACCATTCTGGTCGAGGCGGGCGGCGCTGGTACGGCTCGCCTGAGGTGGTGGACAGGTGGGCCCCCTATTTGGTCTAGGGGGTTTTAGCCGCTGGACTCCCTGCGATCGGCGGCGGGAGTCTCGGGCAGCGAGGCGGTGGATTGGCGGCGCTCCTGTTGGCGCCGGGCCGCTTTCACCATCTCCTCGACGATGGCCCGCGCCTGCTTCAGGCGATCCAAGTTGCTGCGGTAAAGCTCCAGATCTTTTTTGACTCGCTCCGGCGAAAAGGGTAGGTTGCCGATCACGTCCTCCAGAAAGTGGCGGGTGCGCTCTTCCGGCTCCTTGTAGAGCGAGGTGGCCACCGCTTCGTAGGCCGTGTAGAGGCCAACCGCCAAAACTCGGCTGTAGGCGTAGGGGGGCTGGGTCATGCGCTGCAAAATCGCCTTCAGCCCGCCCACATCTTCTGCCTCCGGCTTGAGACAGAGCAGGTTGTATCGCTGGACGGGATCCCCGCTGCGCATCAGCTCCAGCAGGTCGCGGGCGTTCTTGCGCAACACCTCCGGCTTCAGGTGCAGCGCCTTGCAGAGGGCGTTGAAGATGGCCTCGCGCTGCTCTGGGGGATGGTAGGCTTCCATCAGGCTGTCGTAGAGAGTAACCAGACCCAGGGCAAAAAAAGGATCGTAGACGAAGGCGCTGTTGACGGTGGTCAGGTGCAGCTCCACCAGCAACTCCTCCACCACTCGCCGGTAGGCGGCGTTGATCGGACGAGGGTAGGCGCTGAAAAAGGCCGCTTTGGTGGCGGAGAGGGTACGAACAGGGTTCACAGGCAGAGAAAGAGAGACCTTGAGGCAGATTTATTGCTTTCCTCTATTGTCCCCTGCAGCGACTCTGAGGGCAAGCAAGGGCCCCGGTTCCGCTATGGTGGGATACGGATGGGGAACCCTGGCTGGATCGAACAAGTGGATCGAATGAGAAGATGGCAGCAACAGAGGGAACAGTGGTGGTGAAGATCGGCACCTCCAGCTTGACAGACATGCAGACGGGCTCGCTGCGCCTTTCCGTGCTGGGGCCGCTGGTGGAGGTGCTGACTCGGCTGCGCAGCCAGGGCTATGCGGTAATCCTTGTCTCCTCCGGAGCGGTAGGGGTAGGCTGTGCCCGCCTGGGCCTGCGCCAACGACCCACGGCAATTGCAGAAAAACAGGCGGTGGCAGCAGTGGGGCAGGGACGGCTAATTCGCCTATACGATGATCTCTTCTCTGCTCTCAACCAACCCATTGCTCAGGTGCTGCTTACCCGCGGCGACTTTGTGGAGCGCAGCCGCTATGTCAATGCCAATCGCACCTTTGCCCAGCTGTTGCAGATGGGGGTTATCCCTATCGTCAACGAGAACGATACGGTGGCAGTGGAGGAGCTGAAGTTTGGTGACAATGATTCCCTCTCTGCCCTCGTGGCCAGCATGGTACAGGCCAAGTGGCTGATCCTGCTCACCGACGTGGACAGGCTCTATTCGGCGGATCCCCATCGGGACCCCTCCGCCGAGCCGATCGAACGGGTGTGGCGCGGGATGCCGCTGCAGATAAAGGCGGAAGCCCAAGGCAAAAGTGGCTGGGGCACGGGCGGCATGGCCACCAAGCTCACGGCGGCTCAAATCGCCACAGCCGCCGGCGTGACGGTGGTGATCACCAACGGCAAACGGCCCGATCAGATCCCGGCCATCTTGGCCGGAGAGCCCATCGGCACCCGCTTTGAGCCAGCTCCCCAGCCCGTTAGTGCTCGCAAGCGGTGGATTGCCTACGGCCTCATCCCCGAGGGATCCCTGACTCTGGATGAGGGAGCTGTAAGGGCAGTCTGTGAGCAGGGGCGCTCGCTGCTGCCGGCAGGGATCACCGACGTTTCTGGCGACTTTGAGGCAGGGGCAGCCGTGCGCCTGTGCGATCCCAGCGGGCGAGAGGTGGGGCGGGGCCTAGTCAACTACAGCGCCGAGGAACTGCGGCGGATCAAAGGCAAGAAAACCGCCGAGATCCCCTACATCTTGGGCTACGAGGGAGTCGATACAGCGGTTCACCGGGATAACCTGGCCCTGCTTGACTAACACCTCAATCCCCCGGCTTAACCACCCACTCCACGGGGGTTTTGCTGGGATCGGGCAATTTCAGCGAAAACAGCCCTGCCATCAAAATCAACAGGGTGGAAAACCAGAGGCAGCCCTCCAGACCGTAAAGCTGGAAGAGGATCCCCGAAGTCACCGTCCCCAGCAGGCGCCCACCGGAGTTGGCCATGTAGTAAAAGCCCACGTTGAGGGCGACATCGTCATCCTCTGTGTAGGCCAGTACCAGATAGGAGTGCACCGCCGAGTTGAAGGCAAAGACGATCCCGAAGAGGATGAGGCCGCCGGTAACCACCCATTGCGGCGGCAGGCCGGCCATAAAAGCGGTAGCAATGAGTGCCGGCACCGCCGTCAAGGTGAACGTCCAGATCTGGATGGTGCGGGCCTTGGGGGCGCGACCCGGGCGACCTCCTCCCAGGAGCTGGGGCGCCAGGAACTGGATGATCCCATAGCCAATGACCCAGAGGGCCATGTAGCTGCCCACCTGCATAAAGCTCCAGCCTAGGCTGTCGTAGAGGAACACCGGCAGGGCCACCACAAACCACACATCGCGCGACCCAAAGAGGAAAAAGCGGGCGGCTGAGAGGAGGTTGATCTCGCGGCTTTTGGAAAACAGCCGCTTGAAGGGGATCTTGGCCTTGACCTTGCCCATGTCCGCCGGCAGCAGGATCCCGGAACAGAAGATCAAAGCCAGCGCCCCCGCCTGGACGAAATTGGCCATGCGGAAGCCCATGGGATCCCCGTAGATCTCAGTGAAGATCTGCAGCAGGGCCGCCCCGACGAAAAACCCTACCCCCTTGAGGGCGTTTTTGGATCCCGTCAGCATGGCCACCCAGCGGAAGAGGCGGGACTCGGCCTCCTTGGGCACCACCAGGCGGATGGCGCTTTTGGAGCTCATCTTGGTGAGATCTTTGGCGATCCCGGCCAGGGCTTGGGCCGTCATCACATAGGCCACCTGGCCCCAGACCGGCCATTGCAGGTTGATCACCCCCAGCATCACCAAGCCGAAGATCTGGATGGCGATGCCCCCGTACAGCGTCAGCCGCAGGCCAAACAGGGATCCAATCCAGCCGCCCAGAAAGTTGGTGATCACCCCAAAGATCTCGTAGAAGAGAAACAGCATGGCAATCTGAATCGGGGTGAAGCCCAACTTGTGGAAGTGGAGCAGCACCAACATGCGGATGGCGCCGTCGGTGAGGGTAAAGCCCCAGTAGGCAGCCGTTACCAGGGCATAGTTGCGCACGGCGGCAGCTTGGGCGCTCGAGACAGCAGTCATGGGCAGGCCTCCAAGGGGGATGCTTCAAAAAACGCTTCTATAAACTGAGGGCCACCTTGCGGGCCAATTCCGCCATGCGGTTGGCGTAGCCCCATTCGTTGTCGTACCAGGCCAGGATCTTCACCTGCGTGCCATCTACCACCATGGTGGAAGGGGCATCCACAATGCTGGAGCGGGGATCCCCCTTGAAATCCACCGAGACCAGCGGCAGCTCCTCATAGCCAAGGATGCCCTTGAGTTCCCCCTCGGCTGCCGTTTTTAAGAGATGATTCACCTCTTCCACCGTGGTGGGCCGCTTTACCTCGAACACCGCGTCGGTCAAAGAGGCATTGAGCAGGGGCACGCGCACGGCAAGGCCGTTGAGCTTTCCCTTCAGCTCAGGGTAGATGAGGCCGATGGCCTTGGCCGAGCCGGTGGTGGTGGGCACCAAAGACAGCAGAGCCGAGCGGGCCCGCCGCAGGTCTTTGTGGGGGGCATCCACCATACTTTGGGTATTGGTGACGTCGTGGACGGTGGTGATCACTCCGTGCAGGATGCCGATCCCCTCGTGGATGACCTTTACCAAGGGGGCCAGGCAGTTGGTGGTGCAGGAGGCGGCTGTGAGCAAATGGTGGCGAGCGGGGTCGTAGAGGTGGTCGTTGACGCCCATGACGATGTTGAGGGCCTCTTCATCCTGGACGGGGGCAGCCACAATGACTTTGCGCACCCCTGCTTTGAAGTAGGCATCCAGCTCTGCCGCCTTGACGAATTTGCCCGAGCACTCCAGCACCAGGTCGATCCCCAGATCCGCCCAAGGGACTTCGCCGGGAGATTTGAACTCGCTGAAGGTAAGGGTTTTGTCTTGGATGCGCAGCCGTTGCTCAGATGCCTCGATGTCGGTGTTCCAGCGGCCCTGCACTGAGTCGAACTTGAGCAGGTGAGCCGCAGTAGCAGGCCCACCTTTGATCTCGTTGATGTGGGCAAACTCCAGCTCCGGCCAACCCCAAGCCGCCCGCAGCACCAAACGCCCAATGCGGCCAAAACCGTTGATACCCACCCGTGCCGCCATAGATCCCCTCCCCCCAGCCGAATCTCGCCTAAAGCATACCAGAGCTAACTCGGGGTTATCAAGTTAAGGAGAATCGGCCAGGCCCTGGGCAACCTTGCACTCTTCCAATTCCAAAGCCACCCAAAGGGCCTTTCCCTGTCCCTTGCTCCGTGTCGACCTGGCTGCAGGCAGGGAACCTGTGGGATCGCTGCAGCAACAGGGGGGCAAGTAGGGCCAATTTGCCTGGGCTGGCCTGCTGCTCTCGCCTAGGGCCGGCGGGAGTTGTTGACGTCCAAGGCCGGCCATTCCACCCGTTCCACCTGGGGTCGAAAGCCCAGCCAAGGAGTGGCCAACTGGGCAAACCGCTCCGGATCCCCACTCACATAGAAGCGGTGAGGTTCTGCCTGGCTAGCAGTTGAGGGTCGGCGCAGGCCCCAGAGGCTGAGTTCCCGGGCCAGGGATCCCACCAGCGCCACGCCGGGATCCACCCGTCTGACCGAAGAGGGCAGCAAGGACTTCAGGAGAGGATCCAGCAGCGGGTAGTGGGTGCAGCCGTAGACGAGGGTGTCGATCCCCTGTTGCAGGAGCGGCTGCAAATAGCGTTCAGCCGCTTGGCGCAGCTCGGGGCCGTCCAACTGGCCGGCTTCGATGAGGGGGACGAACTCCGGGCAGGCCTGCTCCCAGCACTGGACAGGTTGGGGAAAGCGCCGGGGATCCAGGGCGCTGTACTCTTGAATGGCCTTGGAGTAGGCGCGGCTTTTGACCGTGGCTGCCGTGGCAATGACCCCAATGCGGGATCCCTGGGCCAGGGCCGCCTGGGCGCCGGGCAGGATCAGCCCCAGAATGGGCAGGGCAAACTCCTGCTGCACCTGCTCCAGGGCCAGCGCCGAGCTGGTGTTGCAGGCCATCACCACCACCTTCACCGGCTGCGCCTGCATCCAGCGGAGGATCTGCCGCACAAAAGTCAAGATCTCCTCGGCGGAGCGATCCCCATAGGGCAGCCGCGCCGTGTCGGCAAAGTAGACAAGGCGCTCCTGGGGCAAGCGACGGCGCAGGGCCCGCCAGACGGTGAGCCCGCCCAAGCCACTGTCAAACACCCCAATTGGCCAACTGGGATCCGGATCTGATCCCCACTCCCAACGCATGCTCCGTTCTCCTCAACACCTTGGCTGAAGCTGCTGTATCCTACCCTGCTTCCGAGAGTCTCGGCGACAGCTTCCCTACCCTGGGACTTCGTCCCTTCACGGAGTGGGCCGTAGGGGCGAACGGCTCAAACCAAAGATCCGACCGAGTCCCTATCTTTGGCGGCTACGCAGAAAGGCCTCGATGCCCTCGGCAATGGCCCGCGCCAAAATGGCCTGGTATTCGGGGGTAGCCAACTTTCGCCCTTCGGTTGGGTTGGTTACATACCCCAGCTCCAGCAGCACCGAAGGCATGCCCACCGGCGTTTCCCGCACCATGAAGAAGCGGGCCCGTCGCACCCCCCGGTCGGCGGCGCCGCTGGCCCTCACCAAGCTGCGGTGCAAGACCACAGCCAGCTCGGCGCTGTCGGGCCGCAGGTAGTAGGTCTCAATGCCGTGGATGCTGGAGCGCTCTAGAGCATTGGCGTGGATGCTCACCAGCAGAGTGGCGTTGGCCTGCACGGCCATATCCACCCGCGGCTGCAGCAGCACTTCCCGGTCGTCGGTGCGGGTCATCACCACCTCATACCCCCGCTCTTGCAACAGGTGTCGTACCTGGTGGGAAACGGAGAGCACGATGTCCTTTTCCTGGATCCCACCCACCCCAATGGCACCGGGATCCCGTCCGCCGTGGCCTGGATCGATGGCGATGACCGTCCGGCCCCGGCGGGAAGGAAGGGAAGCTTGGGCAGGCGGTTGCGGCTGGGGTGCGGACGGCGGAGCGTGGAGGGGGCGCAGCTCCAGGGTGATGCGGCGGGATCCCTGGCCGGGATTGGGCTCAAAGACGTTGAACTCTTCGGCAGGTTGCACCAGAATGCTGACCGTGCGGGCATCTTCCTGCACAAAGCGGATCCGCTGCACCGGCCCTCCAATTGGCAAGCCGGGATCCGGCAAGGACTCGGGTAGGCGGGCCGGTGCCACGTTGATGCGGTAGCCGCCGCTTTCCGGATCCCAGCCGGCCCGGTAGAACATGAACCCATCGGCGCTGATGATGAGCTGATTCCCCCGCAGCTCCACAGAGCGCAAGGTAGCCAGGGGCCCTTGGGAGTCGGCAGAGCTGAGATCGGGCAGAAGGCTGGCCTGGGCAGCACCCCCGGCGGGCTGGATCCAGATTCCTCCCTGCTGCGGGTCGTAGCGGGCCTCCCAGTCGCCACTGGAAGGATCCACATCCAAGACCACGCGGGCGATGGTGGGCTCGAATTGCCCCACCCGCAGCCGCGAAACCCCCAGGCGGTTGACGGTATAGACCCGCTGGGTGAGGGCGGGGCTGAGGGTGGTGTTGAGAAAATCCACCACCACTCGATCCGGATCGAGGATGCGCCGCACCGTGGTGGAAGGGCTACCCTGAGTGCGGATGAAAAAGCCCTCCGCTTGCGGAGAAATGGCCAAGATCCGATGGCTGGAAGGGGAGGTTGCAGGAGGAGAGAGTGGGCTGGCTTCGGGGCGGCGGGGCAGCGGCGGGGACGGTGAGATGGGATCCCTGGGGCCGGCTGCCGAGGGAAATAGCGGTGCTGCTGCGGGCAAGGGCTGCTCGGGTTGGAGGAACTGGACAGCCCAGCGGGAGGGACCAGCCGTGAGCAGTTGCAGTTGGTCGAGGCTGAGAGGCTGATCCGGCTGCAGGTGCAGCACAAAGCGAGTGATCGTTGGGGTGAACTGTTTGATCTCCAACGAGGTAACCCGCCCCGGAAAGGTCTGGGTTTGGGGCTCCCGCCCAAAGAGAGTGTTGGGAAAATCCAGCACTACCCTAGGAGGGTTTTGCAGCACAAACAGAAAAGGACGCACCTCTCCCTGGGTGTTGACCTCTAGCCATCCCCGCTGCGGGTCGTAGTGCCAACTCTCGATGCGAGACAAGCCAGGAACGGCGGTCAGCTCTGCTTGAGCGGGCAAGGGGGAAAATAAACCTGCTCCGGCCAAGCCCAGCAGCAGCGTTGCCCCCCACAGAGAGCTCTGCCTAGACAGTTTGGGCTCCCGTTCCAATCCAGGCATGAATTGCACCCACTCCGGCACACCTGCTGCCCTCAACTATACCAAGCTCCCCCCAGAGCGGCCTGAGAGGGAGCGCAATTTCGCCGTTGCCAGTCGGCCCAGGCCACAATGGGTAGGGATCCTCGTCCTGCCTCTGGAGTGTGGATGTCCCCCCTACCTGATCCCCTCCCCCTGGCCCGCGCTGGGGACAGCCAAGCGATCCTGCGGGTGGTTCGGGCAGAGCTCCTGAAGTGGCGCTGGCCCGCGCAAGTGTATCTTGCCGACAACACCTTGCGCATCGACCTGCTGGGATCCCCGTCCCAAAGCCCCTCTCCGCCGGTTGTTGTGGCCCGGCTGTTTTTGATGGTGAAGCAACTGCGGATTCCACGCCTAGAGCAATTGGAAATCCGCGCTTTCTGTGGCTCTCAGTTGCTTTGGCAGCGCAGCCTGCGTTTGAGATCCCAAAAGCGATGGGATCGGTTTTCTTTTGATAGCTGGGCGATAAATATCTGGGCTTACCCAGTTGCATTTGTGGTAGCCCTGCTGGTAAACAGCATTGCCCTATTGGAGTTGTTACATTTGCCTTGGCACATTTGGATTCACGAGCTGGGCCATGCCAGCATTGCCTGGTGGAGCGGGCATCGAGCTTTGCCCTTACCTTTTGGCTGGACCAGCATCAGTCCGGAAAAGGATCCCTTTGTGTACTTTGGGATCCTCTTTTTGCTGAGCTTGCTATTCTGGTCGACCCGCAAGGAGCGGATTCGATGGCTACAGGCATTGGTTGTTGTTCTTGCGCTGCTGCAGTTTTATATGACCTGGCTAATGCCCAATCGCACCAAAGAAATGCTAATTACCTTTGGCGGCGTGGGCGGCGAGTTTTACATCAGCACCTTCTTGATGGCCTGCTTTTATCTTCGCTTGCCAGATCGCTGGCGGTGGGACTTTTGGCGATTCGTCGTTCTGGGAGTTGCAGCCAGCAGCCTCTGGAGAAGCTTTTGGCAATGGCACAGAATCCAAAAAGGGCTAGCTCCGATCCCGTGGGGAACTCTGCTGTGTGGCCAGGGGGATGCTGGTGGGGATATGAACCGCTTGGTTGATGATTTTGGCTGGAGTGCCGACCAAATTATCCAGACCTACAAATGGTTAGGGAACTTGTGCATTTTGTTTATATTGGGCTTGTATATCGTATTTTTATTGCGAATGAACGATGGGATTTGGCTAAACCTACAAGCAAGGCTGATCCTCTGGGCTGATGCTCTTTCTGTGCCAAGCAAACACCGCTGAGGTAGGGCAGAGCAGGATCCTACCGGCATCGCATTCTAGGTAGGATCTCAGGCAATTAAGCCGGCTGGGGAGGACACCAGAAAAGATTGCGGCTGGAAACTCCCAGAGAATGGAGGATCTCTCTCATGATCTCTGTGCAGTACCGCCAATGCTCGGGATCCGCACACATGCGGTCGGGGTTGAACTCCATATCGTAGTGGATGACATTGGGGATCCCGGCAAACTCCTCTGAAGGCTGAGGGGAAATGATAAGGAGTAGGAAGGGCTTGCCCTTTCGCTTAGCGGACAATTTATCCATCAAGTCGATCACCGCGCCCCGCTGACAGCCGCCTGTGCGCACGAACAAGATCTTGTCCGCCTTTTCCAAGACATATAGAAAGCGCTTGGCGCGAGCTGTATAACGAGTCCGCATCCGCTCATGGATTGGATTCATATTCTGCAGGGGGTCTTCCCCCTCTTCCACCTCATGGCCGAAAGAAAGACCTGTCCACTTGCTGTGATAAATTCGCCTGTCTTCAGGGCTGTAGTGCAAATATTGCGGATCCCACATGCCCTGAAACTCGTGGTGGATCATATCGGCTACATCCGCTAGGTTGCTGGTGCGGGTTAGATCAAACGGAAAGGCAGGCCCGTCGTATTCCAACTTGTAGAGCAGCATCCGCACCGCACAGCGATCCCCCAGGGGAACAACAGCAACGCGATGAATATCAGATAAGGCGCATGTGTATTCCAATAGCATGACCGAGTTGGGAGCAGCCTTGACCCGGCTTTCCAACCCCCCCTCTCCAATCATCAACGTGCGAAAGGGAGCATCGCGATAGAGGGGATCCTCATAAACGCCTGTTGGCAGAGCTTTGAGGGCAGCCCGCACTTCTTTCCACATAGGGTGGATGTTGTACTCATAGCTGCTTTGGTTAATCACACACAGGCGGGGCTTGGGATCCAAGCCGGCGGATGGGTAGCTAAGTTTGAGGAGTGTTAGAGTCCCGTCACTAAAGACTATTTCTGAGGATTCCGGAGAGAAAAAATCGGCTGCCGGAGAAAAGACAAGGTCGGCATCTGGGGGAATGGAAAGGGTTGTTTGAATCAAGCCATTCTCATGAATGGAGAGGGAGTACAAAGGTTGATCTTGCCCTTTCTCACCGCTTTTACCAATATATAAGCCTGGCTGTAGTCGAGCTTCTTGAAAAGCAGCTTGTAAAGATTGCCAAGTCGGTGTCAAGGTGTAATCATAAGGAGTAATATTAACAAGGCGGAATCGATTCTGACCCTCCAAGGCCGCCCAAAAGCCAGAGGGATCCTCAAAAATCAGCTTTTCTTTGGATGATGCCAGCTTTAGGGGGGCTGACTTCACAGTGTTGGGATCAAAAATCGAGAGGTCAATAGCCGCAAACATGAGTTGGTGCCCCTTGGTATTAGGGTGGGCCGCGTCAAAAGCCAGATCTGGCTTCCAGCGCCCCTGGCCATCGTCTAAGATGGGCAGCCAGTTGAACACGGGGCATCCCCAACTGAGCATCCTTTGCTGAGTTTCCTGCAAAAGCAGATGCTGTTCTAGGCCGTAGTCTGCATGGGGGTAAACCCCTCCCAAAACTGGCAAGGCTCCAATGTCTTGAATTCGCTGAATTAACCGCTGCAGGCCGTTTTCAAACCGCCTTTGGACGGCACGGCGATGCTCCGGCAGAGCCGTGGCCAAGCCTTCATTTCCCAAAGACAAGGCAACAATAACGACATCGGGATGTTCAGGGATCACCACCTGCTCAAATCGGGCCAGGGTTCGGCTGACGTTTGCCCCCAATTCGGAGAGGTTCCGCACTTGATGGCCATAGCGTTCTCGTAGAGCTTTCTGCAACAGCCAGGCCCATCCTCGCAACAGCCAGGCGCTGCACCCCAGGGCCACCGAACTGCCCAAGACGACTATCTTCAGTCCCGGACAATCTTCGGGCTCAGGCTCGCTCACCGGCAAGGCAAAATAGCCGTATGGATAGAAAGGGATCCGGCCAAACTCGCCATCTTCCACGATCAAAACTGCCGGCAAAGGTTCCGGCTCAAGCGGCACCCAGCGATTCCTATCGGCGGCTTCCCAAATAACTTCGCCATCGGCCTGAACGCGCAGGTACCGGTACTCCAGTCGAGGGGTTTCTTCGAGTCCCTCCCCAGAGGACAGTGGGCTAGAAGTGCCATCTGCCGGGCCTAATGGCAACTCCACCCACCAGAGCGGGTAGCGATCGGGATCCGTCTGCAGCCAAACACAGCGGCAGGGATCCCAGGCGCCCAGTTGAGGGCTGGATCCCACCAGGGCAATTCGATCGCCGGGCTGAGTGGTGGCGCGAACTTGAAAGCGATACATTTTCCGAAGGAGAGGGAGAGGAACCTATTCTGGATTTGCCGGTAGATAGACAGGCTTGATCAGTTGGCTTATTACCCTGCCGACAACTGGTAAGAGAAAACAAAAGCTGCGATCCAGTTCCGCCTTGTCTGGCCTATCCTGAGTTTTAAAAAAAAGAAGTTCTCAGATCCGCAAACAGAAAACACAGAAGGCCACAAAAAAGACCTAAAGCCCCAAAGTAAAGCTCTCTAAGTAAAGAACAATTGAACTTTAGCTTGAACTTAACATACTGTCCAAGAATTGTCTGTTTTCTGGAGCACTTTCAGAGGGTTTCTGGAGTGCAAGTTTCCAATTGTCGCTGGGGCAAAATCACCTCAAAGGTGGATCCCTGCCCCACCTCGCTCTCCACCTGCACCTGCCCCCGATGCTGCTCGGCGATGCTTTTGACAATGGCCAGCCCCAAACCCGATCCCGACCGCCGATTGGGATCCCCGCTGCGGGCCGGATCCACCCGGTAGAAACGGTCGAACAGGTGGGGCAGCGCCTGGGGTGGGATCCCCGGCCCGCTATCTTGCACCTGAAGCACCAGTTCTGGGGATCCGGAGCGCAGCCGCTGCCTAAGGCGCACCTGCACCTCGCCGCCAGAGGGAGTGTGGAGAAGGGCGTTTTCGATCAGGTTGGTGAACAGGCGGGCCAACAGGTCTTCATCTCCCCAAAAGGCGAAGGGATAGCCCTCTGCTTCCTCGTCGGGGGTGACAATGTCCAGCTTGAGGTGGATCCCTTTCTGGTTGGCCAGCCCTTGCAACTCCTCTACCACCTGCAGCAGCAGAGCATCCAGCGCACAGCAGCGGGGCTGGAAAGGCACCATGCCGCTGTCGTGGCGGGCCAGAAACAGCAGGTCGTCCACCAGGCGGCCCAGCCGCAAACACAGCCGCTCCACCATCTGCCAGCGCTGGCGGGTGTCGGCGTCCAGGTGCGGATCGGCCAAAGCCACCTGTACCGTGGTTTGAATGCTGGCCAAGGGGCTGCGCAGCTCGTGGGAGGCATCGGCGGTAAATTGCTTGAGCTGCTGGTAAGACTGGCGGATGGGCTGCATGGCCAAACCGGAGAGCAGCCAGCCGATTCCCCCCACACAGGCCAAACTGGCCACTACCCAGAGGCCGAGATCCCGAATGAGCTGGCGTGTCGGCTTGCTCACCTCAAACCAGGGGTGGCTGACCCGCAAATACCCCAGCAGCTTCCCACCGGCCAGGATCGGCTCGGTGAACTGGCGCAGCCAATACCCAGGCGCGATGCGGGCGGTGTGCAGGGATCCCTCGGTCAGCAGGGGGGCAGGGATGCCGCCGGGCACCGTGGACCAGATGAGGGATCCCTGGGGATCAAACCACTCCAGGTCGATGTGGTCGTCCTCCAGGGTGCTGGGATCATCCCGAAAGCTGGCCTCTAAGCTCTGGCGGGCCTGCTGTGGATCCAAGAGGCTCTCGTCCACCACCAGGGAGCGCTCGACAATTTCCACCACATGGCCCAGCGTGTCGTCCACCCGCTCGATCAGGGTTGACTGCACATACCAGTAGAAGCTGCCGGCAAACAGCAACAAAAACACCCCTGTTACCACGGTGTACCAGAGGGCCAACCACCGCCGCGTTGCCTGGAACATGGGGGTTGCGCGGGAAGGGGATGGGTTAGCTGTGGACACGAGGCTCAGGGTGAAGGGTCGATAAAATCTCCGCTTCCACCTGCAGCAGGGTGTCCAGCCGCTCCTGCACCTCGTCAGCGGGGAACTGCTCCAGCGCCAGGTCTAGATACAACTGCCAGTGCCGCTCTTCAGCCGCCGCCAGCCAGAGGTAAAACTGCCGCAGCTCCGGGTCGGGGGCGTGGATCCCCAGCAGGCCCAGGCGTTCGTGGCTGCGGGCCTCGATGATGGCGGCCACCAGCAAAGCGTCCAAAAGGTGCTCCGGCTCGGAGCGGCGCAGGTGCTGGTTGAGACGGCTGGCGTAGGGAGCAGCCGAGAGGGGCCTGATCGGGATCCCCAGCCGTTGCAGGTGGCGATGCACCCGCTCAAAGTGCTGCAGCTCCTCCCGCGCCAGCGGCGACAGCGCTTCCACCAGCCGCCCGTTGGCCGGGTAGCGAAACAGCAAACTAAGGGCGTTGCCCGCCGCTTTTTTCTCGCAGTTGGCGTGATCCAACAAGATAAGGTCGAGGTGACGAATGGCTTGGTCGATCCAGGCCGCAGAAGTCGGCGAGGCCAGTTGTAGCGTCGGCACAGGGTCAGAAGAGGTTTCAGGCATCAACAGCTTCCAGGTTGACCCACCCTGCCCGCTGCGGGAGCAGGGAACGGAACTGGGTTAATCGGATCTTAGCTTTGCCGGCGTACCCCTTTCTAAGTCTTGGATCCCGTCTGACGCTCTGGCAGCAGTTGTCCCTATCCCCGGCCCCTCTCCCAGAGGGAGAGGGGAGTTCGGGGATTTTTCAGAAGGCTGGCCCCCGCCTCAATGGCTCAGAGCCAAGGTTTTCCCTGCTACGACCGCCGCCATCTCCTGCAACAGGTCTTCGGTCTCTTCCCAGCCAATGCAGCCGTCGGTAATGGAAACGCCGTACTGGAGCGGCGCCCCTTCCTGCCAGGTTTGCTTGCCCGGGTTGAGGTTGCTCTCCAGCATCAGCCCCATCAAGGCCCGCTGCCCCGCTTGGTACTGCTGTAGCACCGCCCGACAGACGGATCCCTGCCGGCGGTAGTCCTTCTGTGAGTTGTCGTGGGAGCAGTCCACCATCACCGAGCGCGGGATCCCTTGATCCTTCATCAGCAACGCCGCCCGCGCCACATCTTCCGGGCCGTAGTTGGTTCTGCCGCCGCCGCCGCGCAACACGATGTGCCGATCCGGGTTGCCGGTGGTTTTCACCAAGGCCGTCATGCCGTCTTGGCCAATGCCCAGAAAACTGTGGGGGTGGCTGGCAGACAAGATGGCGTTGAGGGCAATTTCCAGCCGCCCGTCGGTGCCGTTTTTGAAGCCCACGGGCATGGAGAGGCCGCTGGCCATTTCCCGGTGGGTCTGGCTTTCGATGGTTCGGGCGCCGATGGCCGCCCAGCTCACCAGGTCTGCGGTGTATTGAGGGGTCACCGGATCCAGCATCTCGGTGGCACAGGGCAGGCCCAGCTCGTTGATCTGCAGCAGGATGGAGCGGGCCAGTTGCAAGCCGGTGGCAATGTCGCAGGAGCCATCCAGGTGGGGATCGTTGATCAACCCCTTCCAGCCCACGGTGGTGCGCGGCTTCTCAAAATAGGTGCGCATCACGATCACCAGGTGCTCGCGGGTTCGGTCGGCCACCCGCTTGAGGCGGTGGGCGTACTCCAAGGCCGCTTCCGGATCGTGGATGGAGCAGGGGCCGACGATCACCACCAGGCGATGGAGATCCCGTCCGTGGATGATGTCGCGAATGGCCTGCCGCGTGGAGAGCACCACTTGGGCTGCCGTTTCCGTCAGCGGCAGCTTGGCCTTGACAGCAGCAGGGGCAATCAAGGGAGTCACCTCTTGGATGTTGCAGTTGTCGGTTTGGGGGGGCATAGAACTGTCCTTCATTGTGTCCAAGGGATGGGCAAGTGAGGGATTGAGCTGTCGAGCCATCAAAAAAGCCCTGGCACTGGGCTCAGGGCTTCAGGACTGACTCAGGTAAACCTAGGCTTTATAGTTTACGCGCCACCCTTCCGCCCTGGTCGCTGCCAGGGAAAGGTAAAGTAGCCAAAAAAGGGAGCGCGCAAGATCATCTTCAGGGGAAGGAACTCGGAATCTGTACGAGATGAGTATAGCGGAAGTATACCCAAAAAGAAACTGGATTTGCCAAGACGGGCTCAGGTTCTGGGTCGCTCCCAGGGTTCCCCGGGCGCAGCCCAGAGGACGGCTTTCCCCCACCCAGCTCAAGAGGCTTGCCCGCCCCGTAGCCATCGCTCTGCGACGCTGTTGCAAGCGGTGCGAGGAGAAAAGCTTCAGGGCAACTAGGAACTTCCTGCCGCTGCCTCAGCCTGACAGGGCCGCAGCGGCGAAAGCCCCGCAAGCCCGGCGGAAACCAAGACAGTCAGCAGGACTCTGGGCTTCTGTCCCAGAAAACAGGCTTCAGAAGGATCCGGCCCGAACGGCAGCCGCTTCCTGGATCACCTCGTCTCCAGGCTGCAGCCCGGCGTGGATCTCCACCAGATCCCCATAGCGGGATCCCACCGCCACCGGCGTAAACAGCGGCTTGCCGTCCGCCAGCCGATACACGCCCGTCAGGCCGAACTGTTCTACCAGGCTTGTCTGGGGCAGCAGCAGGGCTTGGCGGGTTTCTCCTGCCAACTTCAGACGGCCCAGCATGCCCGGCATGGCTCCGGGGAGCGGAGGGATCTCCGCCTTGACTTCCACGGTTCTCGAGCTGGGATCGGCGCTGGGGATGATTTGGCGAATGGCTCCCTCCACGGTTTGGTTGAGGCTGTCGATGCTGATGGGCACCCCTTGTCCCACCCGGATCTGGCCGGCCAGCGATTCGGGCACAGCCACGGAAAACCGCAGCCGCTCGCTGCTTTCTAGCTCCACTATCGGCTGGCCCGGCCCCGCCAAAGCCCCTACCTCCACATACTTGCGGGTGACGACGCCGGCAAAGGGGGCAACCAGGGTTCCGTAGGCCAGGTTGGCTTGGGCTTGTGCCACCCCCGCCTGCGCCTGGGCCATGGCCGCCTGCACCTCAGGGATCCGGCCTTTGGCCTGGGCAAGCTGGGCCCGCGCTTGGGTCAATCCCTGTTCGGCCTGCTGGATCCCGGCCTCGAGCTGGGCCAGCCGGCCCAAGAGCACGGCTACCCGCGTATTGGCCTGATCCACCTGGGCTTGGGCCACGGCCCCTTCGGCGTGCAGCTTCTGCATGCGTTCTTGGTGCAAACGGGCCTCCTGCAGCTCCGCTTCCGCCTGCTGCTTCTGGGCTTGCACCTGGCGCAAGGCTTCTTCCGCTCCCCTCACCCCTGCCTGGGCGGCCAGAAGGCCTGCTTGGGCCTGCTGCAGTTGCGCCTCAGCCTGTTGCCGCTGGGCCTGGGCCTGTTGCTGGGCGGCCTGCACATCGCTGACATCCAGACGGGCAATCAGGGATCCGGCCGCCACCTGCTGCCCCTCCTGAACCGGCAGCTCCAGAACTCGGCCCACAATGCGGCTGCTGAGGGAGGTGCGCTCCACAGCCTCTAGGCTGCCCACCAGAATCCGCTCTTGGCCGATTTCCCGAGGCTTGACCTCCATCGTGGCCAACGGGGCGGCCTTGGCGGTTTCCAAGGACTCCGTCTCGCTGACGGGAAGCTCCGAAGCGGCTACCCCTGGACCGGGCCGGCTTTGGGATCCCAGCAGCCAGCCGCCCAGCCCCCCTAGCGAGAGGAACAGCAGCGCCCAGCCCAGGTGGCCCCAGCTCCAGCCGGAAAACCTTTGTTGGTGCAACCTGCCGACTTGAGTTTCCATAGTGCAAGTGTCCAAGGCGTAACTTGAGAGTGACGAGAGAAAGAGGCTAAGGAAAGACCAAATCTCCCAATGGCTTGGAGATGGGCTCTATGAGAGCCCCACCCCCTGCAAACTGAGGCGCTCAAACCAAGGCACCGCCCACCCCCAGCGCATCTTGGCTAGGAAATACTGCTCAAAGGCGGACTTGAGCCAACTGACCCATGGCCCTTGCACGGCCAGAGCTATAGCTGCTCTTGCCTGTCTTCCGAAGCCGCCACCTACTGCTACTCGTGGCTGGGTCTAGGAGGGGATCCCATCCTGGCAATCCAGTAGCCGCACTGGTGTTCTCCGTTCACCTGCCAGGTGAGGCGCTCTACCCGGCAGTCGGGCAGGGCGGCGGCAAACATCTCCAGCTCGTGGCCGCAGACGCTGGGAAAACGCTGGGCAATTTGGGCGATGGCGCAGTGGTGCTCCACCAATACGTATTGCTCGGCATACTGCTCAGCGCCTTCTGTTGCCCTGGCCGCAGCCAGGTGGTTGGGGTAGGGGTAGTACTCCGCCATGTAGCCTTCTGCCTGGCGCAACTGCACCAAGCGCTCCAGCCGCTTGGCCAGGGATCCGCATCCCATCTGGGCTTGGTACTCTTGGGCTTTGCGCTGCCACTGCTGCTGGAGCAGGGATCCCATCTGTTCGGATCCCAGGGTTTCGGCCAGCGTATTGAGCAGGCCCAGGGCAAACTCGTCGTAGCTTGTGGGGAATTGCGCTTCCCCTTGGGGGCTAAGCTGATAGAAGTGCTGGGGGCGGCCCAGGCCACTGGCTTGAGCGACGTGGTGGATCAGCCCCTCCGCCTCTAGATCCTTGAGGTGGCGGCGAATGGCTTGGGGAGAAATGCCCAAGTGCTCTGCCAGAGTCTGGGCGGTGGCCTGCCCCGCCTTGCGCAAATAGACTAGGATGGCCTGCTTGCTGGAAAGGGGCTGCGTGAACCGCCCGGTGATCTTGTGCGCGCTCTCCACCCTCGCCCTCCTGGTTAGACTGGGTTCACTCGGCTGCCGCTGCCAGCACAGCTACTTTGACAACGGGATCATTGCTACAGTAACCTGAGGGTTAGTTAAGCAACAACCGTGTTGTTTTAGTTGGCCGTCTGTCTTGACCCTGTCCCTAACCAAGAGCCATCCATGTCTACGAGCGTCCGCACCCTCATTAGCCAGCCCTACAAGTACGGCTTTGTTACCGACATCCCTTCTGAGTCCATCGGCAAAGGCCTAAACGAGGACATCATCCGGCAAATTTGGGCCAAGAAGGGGGAGCCGGACTTCATGCTGGAGTTTCGGCTGCGGGCCTACCGCCAGTGGCTGAAGATGAGCGAGCCCACCTGGCCAAACGTCACCTACCCCCCCATCGACTACCAGAACATCGTCTACTACTCGGCCCCCAAGGTGCAGCAGAAGAAGAAAAGCCTGGACGAAGTGGATCCGGTGCTGCTGGAAACCTTTGAGAAGTTGGGGATCCCTTTGTCAGAGCAGAAGCGGCTGGCCAACGTGGCGGTGGACGCCATTTTCGACAGCGTCTCGGTGGCCACCACCTTCCGGGAGAAGCTGGCCAAGGAAGGGATCATCTTCTGCTCCATGTCGGAGGCGCTGCGGGAGTACCCTGAGCTGGTGCGCAAGTACCTGGGCACGGTGGTGCCCATTGCCGACAACTACTACGCGGCGCTGAACTCGGCGGTGTTTAGCGACGGCTCCTTTGTCTATGTGCCCAAAGGGGTGCGTTGCCCGATGGAGCTCTCCACTTATTTTCGTATCAACAACGGCGAGTCGGGCCAGTTCGAGCGCACCCTGATCATTGCCGACGAGGGATCCTACGTTAGCTACCTGGAGGGCTGCACAGCCCCCATGTTCGACACCAACCAACTGCACGCGGCGGTGGTGGAGCTGATCGCCCTGGACAATGCCGAGATCAAGTACTCGACGGTGCAGAACTGGTATGCCGGCGACGAAAACGGCAAAGGCGGCATCTACAACTTTGTGACCAAGCGCGGCCTCTGTCAGGGGGCCAACTCCAAGATCTCTTGGACGCAGGTGGAGACCGGCTCGGCCATCACCTGGAAGTATCCAAGCTGTGTGTTGGTGGGGGAAAACTCGGTGGGCGAGTTCTACTCAGTGGCCCTCACCAACCACTACCAGCAGGCCGACACGGGCACCAAGATGATCCACATCGGCCGCAACACCCGCAGCAGAATTATCTCCAAAGGCATCTCGGCAGGGCACTCGAAAAACAGCTATCGCGGCCTGGTGAAAATTGGGCCCAAGGCAGAGGGCGCCCGCAACTTTTCCCAGTGTGATTCCCTGTTGATTGGGGATCAGTGCAGCGCCAACACCTTCCCCTACATCGAGGTGCAAAACCACACCGCCAAGGTCGAGCACGAGGCCTCAACTTCCAAGATCGGAGAAGAGCAACTGTTCTACTTCCAGTCGCGCGGTATCTCCACAGAAGACGCCGTGTCCATGATCATCAGCGGCTTCTGTCGCGAGGTGTTCAACCAACTGCCGATGGAGTTTGCCGTCGAGGCGGATCGGCTGCTGAGCCTGAAGCTAGAGGGATCCGTTGGCTAGATCCTTGGCAAGGGATCCTGCCTGTTGTCCATTGCCGAGGGGTCTGGCGCAGCTAGATTTTGGGGAGCGGCGCTGGGGGGAACTCCTAGGCGCCAAGCTGTCATCGATTCGAGAGCAACTGCTGACATGATCCGGGAAAACAGCCCTGTCATCCTCTCCGTTCGCGATCTCACGGCCGAGATCGACGGCACTCCTATCCTCAAGGGGGTAAACTTGGAAATCCGCGCCGGCGAGATCCACGCCATCATGGGGCCCAATGGCTCTGGGAAAAGCACCTTCTCCAAGATCTTGGCCGGTCACCCCGACTACCGGGTAACAGGGGGCGAGATCCTCTATTTGGGCAAGGATCTCTTGGCCATGGAGCCGGAGGAGCGGGCCTGGGCCGGGATCTTCTTGGCCTTTCAGTACCCCATTGAGATTGCGGGGGTGAGCAACTTGGATTTTCTGCGGGCTGCCTACAACGCCCGGCAGAAATACCGGGATCAGCCGGAAATGGATCCCCTCGAGTTTGACGACTTCGTGCGGGAAAAGCTGAGCATTGTCAAGATGGATCCCGCTTTTTTGGAGCGCCCCGTCAACGAGGGGTTTTCTGGCGGCGAGAAAAAGCGCAACGAGATCCTGCAGATGGCCGTGCTGGAGCCGACCCTGGCCATTTTGGACGAGACGGACTCTGGCCTCGACATCGACGCGCTGCGCATCGTTGCCCAGGGCATCAACCAGCTAGCTGGCCCCGAGAAGGCCATACTCCTCATTACCCACTACCAGCGCCTGCTGGAGTATGTGACCCCTGACTATGTGCATGTGATGGAAGGGGGGCGCATTGTCCTTAGCGGGGACAAGAGCTTGGCGCTGGAGCTGGAAGAGCGGGGCTACGACTGGCTCAAGGAGGAGGCGCGATGAGCAACCCCTCCGAGAGGGCTGAGCGCTTTGGCCACTCCTTTCTGGAGCACCTCCTCCGCCAAATCCCGGAGGTAGAAGATCCCCATACCACCCTGAGGCAGCAGGCCCGCGCCCAACTGGCGGAGCTGGGGATCCCCACCCCCCGCGAGGAAGACTGGAAATACAGCGACCTCTCGCCGCTAGTGGCCCATGCCTTTCGCCTGGCCGGCCCTGGGGATCTGGGTCTGGAGCGGGCCACCCTGGAGCCCTGGCTGTGGCCGGAGAGCCGTCACAGCTATGCGGTGTTCGTCAACGGCTACTTTGCCCCCCAGCTTTCTGACTTGAGCGGCCTGCCGTCGGCCCTGCGAATAGCTCCTCTGAGCCAGTCTGCCCCTGGATTGTTGCAAACCATCGCCAAGGTCGATGTCTTCAGCGCCCTCAACACCGCCCATCTGGCCGACGGGATCCAAATCGAGCTGCCACCCCAGCAGGAAGTTTTGCCGCCCTTGCACCTGCTCTGGGTGACGGTGGCCTCTGAAGGAGAGGCGGTTCTGGCCCAGCCCCGCTGTCTGGTGGCTTTGCAGGCCCACAGCTCCCTCACCCTCATCGAAGACCACGTCTCGTGGGGGGCAGGGATCCCCTTCGGCAACGCTGTTACCGAGATCGCCCTGGCCGAAGGATCCCGTCTACACCATGTGATCCTGCAGCGGCAGGGATCCCAGGCTTTTCACATCAACCAGACTGCCGTGCGCCAGGGCCGCGACAGCCACTACCGGCTGCAGGCCATCCAGTGGGGATCCCAGTTTTCCCGCCACAACCTGGAGCTTGTCCAGGTGGAGCCCCAGGCCCACACCCAGCTGCAGGGGCTGACCCTGGTGAAGGGATCCCAGCACAGCGACACCCACTCCCGCTTGCTCCATCAAGCGCCCCACGGCAGCAGCCGCCAACTGCACAAGTGCATCGTGGACGAGGCGGCCCGCGCGGTCTTCAGCGGGCGGATCCTGGTGAGCCAAGCAGCCCAACTGACAGACGCCGCCCAGACCAACCGCAACCTGCTGTTGAGCCCCAAGGCGCGGGTGGATACCCGGCCCCAACTGGAGATCTTTGCCGACAACGTCAAATGCGCCCACGGAGCCACCGTCAGCCAACTGGAGGCGGAAGAGATCTTCTATCTGCAAAGCCGCGGCATTCCCCAAGCCCAGGCCAGGCAACTCCTCACCTACGCCTTTGCGGCAGAGATCCTAGAGGGGATCCCGCTGGCCCAGCTTCCTTCCCAGGTGGCCAAGCGCTTGGGATCCGGCTGAGTTGTCCCTCCCATTTCGCTCCAGCCCTTACTGCCATCGGCCAGTCTTGAAATGGCTGCTAGCGGCCTGCGTCGCCCGCGCCCGTCGAACGGCGAAAAAAAAACGCCCGTGGCGTCGCCGGCTCCCGCCGAGAAGCCCGAAATCCCTTACCGGCCCTGTAGGTGATGGCATTGGGCCGCAGGCTTGCTTTGGCTATCTTTCCGACCCGTTGTGCAAAACAACTCCAGCCCCTTTTGCTGAAGTTCGGAGAAGCTGTCTTGGGGGTTTAGGGCGGCAGAGGGGTGGGAATCGGAGGAACAGATCTAGTCTGGTTGGCGCGACTTTATCATCGCCAATCCTGGCCTGGCCCACTTCTCTTCCCCCGATTCTGCGGATCCCTCTGGCCTCTCTGCCGAAGCACCCAGCGCGCCGAAGAGCCATACCGATTCTCTAGCCTTTGGCGCCATCAAAACAAAAGCTGCAGCCCCCCTCCGCGCTTGAGTCCCTGCTCCCCCCTCACCTTTTACCACGGCAAGAACACCGATTGAACGCCTATTGAGGAGAGCCTTTCTCCTTTAGAGAACCACTTCAAGTAGTAGGAGAAAAATGTGGCCTCGAAAAGAGTCCCCAACTTTTGGTTGCAGAAGTACGCCAGGAGGTTATGATCCTGGAGAGGACTGTAGGGCATTAGAAAATGTTGGACATACCACCACAACCTTTAACCGGAAAGGCTCTCCTGCAGAAGGTAGAAGCGTTGAGCCATCTTCCGCGCCGCGAGACGGCAAAGCGCTGTGGCTACGTAACCATGACCAAGACCAACAAGCTCCGCGTCAACTTAAATGAGTTTTATGATGCGGTGCTGGCGGCAAAAGGTCTGAGCCTCAGTCCAACTGCCAAGCGTGACAGGCGCGGTCGCGAGCCAACCTTTCGCGTGAGCGTTCACAAGAATGGTCAGATCATCATCGGGTCCGCTTACACCGAAAAAATGAATCTCAAGCCCGGCGATGAGTTTGAGATTCAGTTGGGCTATAAGCACATTCACCTCAAGCAAGTGCTCAACGGTCAGGTGATGGAGGACTCAACCTCGAACGAAGAAGCTGCCCCCAAAAAGACGCGGAGCCGCAGGAAAAAAACAACAGGAGCTTGAACCTCTTCTGGAGTTGGGCAAGGGAATCCAGTTGAGAAACTGTCACTGCAGGGCTTTCTCT
Organism: Synechococcus sp. RC10A2; assembly: GCF_047502605.1. Classification (NCBI taxonomy): domain Bacteria; kingdom Bacillati; phylum Cyanobacteriota; class Cyanophyceae; order Synechococcales; family Synechococcaceae; genus Synechococcus; species Synechococcus sp. RC10A2. The sequence goes on along the minus strand of NZ_JANSHP010000129.1, from coordinate 20,933 downwards.
CTTCCAAACCCTCCTTAAGATGGGATCCGAAGCTTGGGTTTATTGACTTCGCCAACCCTAGATCTGAAGATCCCTATGTACCAGACTGTTCAACCTCCTCTCAAGTTTCTGCCGCCGCGATTGACGCCTTGGGTAGTTCGTTTGGCGCAAGCGGGTTTGCCCTTGTGGTTGCGCTGGGCCAAGGGGATCCCGCGCGTTGAGGTGGAGGGGGGCGAGCGTTTGGCCCAGCTTTATCAGCAATTTGAGGCAGGCAAGATTCGCCTGTTGGTAGCCTTTCGCCACCCCACCCTCGACGATCCCCCCTGCTTGATGTACCTGTTTTCCCATCTTCTGCCTCAGGTAGCTCGACAACAGGGGATCCGCCTGCGGCAGCGTCCCCATGTTTTGTTTGTCTACGACCGCGGCCTGCCCCTATGGCTGGGCTTCATTGGCCGCTGGGGGCTTCCCCGGCTGGGCGGGATCCCGATTTTGCGGGGCCGTCTGGATCGGGCAGGGCTGAAGAGCTCTCGCGAGCAGTTTGTGTCAGGCCCGTACCCCCTGGCGGTGGCTCCCGAAGGGACAATCAACGGCATGAGTGGGCTGCTCAACCCGCTGGAGCCGGGGGTGGCCCAAATGAGTTTCTGGGCGGTGGAGGATCTGCACAAGGCGGGGCGCCCGGAGGAGGTGCTGATCTTGCCGGTGGGCCTCCGCTACTCCTACTTGAGGGATCCCAGCCTGGCGCTGGACAGGTTGCTCCGCCGCATGGAGGCGGATTGCAAGCTCCCGGCCACGCGCTCGGCCCATGTCGGCAAAGGGTTTTTGATGGCCCGCCTGCTCCGCCTGGCCGAGCATCTGATTCAGGTGATGGAGCGTTTTTACGAGCGCTTCTACGCCCCAGCTTTGCCCGACGCGGCGCGGGTCAGCCTGAAAGGGGGAGGGGATCTGTTGGCACGTCTGCAAAGCCTATCGGATCTGGCCCTGCGCGTGGCCGAGCAGCACTTTGGCCTGCAGCCCCAGGGAGACTTGATCGAGCGGCGGCATCGCATCGAACAGGCAGGCTGGGCCTGGATCTACCGGGAAGATATCCCTGATATTGCGGCGCTTTCGGCTGTGGAGAAGGGGTTGGCCAATCGCGTCGCCTCTGAGGCCAGCTTCCACCTCTGGCACATGCGCCTGGTGGAGACCCTGATGGTGTTTGCCGTGCGTCCCCTGCCGGAGCAACCCAGTTTGGAGGAACTGGCCGAAACCGCCCTGCGGCTGTGGAACCTGTTGGCCTGGATCAAAGGCAAAAACGCCGTCGGCGCTGCCCCCCCCAGGTTGGGGCCGCGGCTGGCCCGTTTCAGCATCGGCGATCCCCTCTCGGTTTCGGAGCGCTGGCCCGCCTACCAGGCCAACCGCCGGCAAGCCGTACAAGCTCTAACCCAGGATTTGCAGGCGGAGATGGAGCGGCTGCTGCAAGGGATCCCGCGCTCCCCTGCGAGCGTGGCCGTCGGCTGAGATCTGGGTTGGCTGGCCTTGTCGAGGGGAGCGGGAAGGCCTGGGCCGAAACCGATACCGGCCTGTTGTTGGGAATTGTTGCGCCGCCTGTAGGGAAGGCCTCCCCAGCGTTCAGCCAGAAACCGCGGGAGCCCCGCCCTCTATCCCCCCACCGCCAACGGCATCTTCTACTTAGAACCTGCTAGACCTGTTGGGATGGGTAGCCGAGTACGGTGGACTGAGGGCGAGCTTCTTGTTCGCCTTCGCAGAGATTCCCCGACTCCTCAGGTGTTTCTTCAAAAGAGCCTGTCCAGTGAGTCGCAGCCAAGCCTCTGATCCCCCTCAAGACTTGAGCATCTGCATCGGCATCACGATCAGGGTATTGCCTTGGCGATCGACCACGTAGAGCTCTTGCCCAGGCTGGATCTCCAGGTCGGGGACGCTGCACTTGGCATTCCAGGTGGAGCCGAGATAGGAGACCCGACCCCGCTTGCCCGGCGGAATGGCCGTAACTGCCCGCGCTTCTCGCGATTCCTTCAGGAGATCTTCCAGCTGAGTTGAAGTAGAGGGCAGCAGACGCCGGCTGAGAACGATCAACCCAAGGGAGAGCACAATCCAGGCCGAGAACTGGGCCCAAACTGGCCACCCCCAATAGGCCAAAAGAGCAGCCCCTAGGGCAGCCACACCCGCCGGCCCGGCCACCAACTCCGGCAAAAACAGCTCGGCAGCAATGAGAACCAAGCCGAAGACAACCCAGGGCCAAACCATACAACCCAGGCATTCGACCCCATTTAATTAGTATGGCTCAAAGCACCTGGATTCTGCACTGGGATTTGTTGCCGAGCTGTTAGCTAGCCGCCCAGGCGGTAGTTCTCCAAAAACTGCAGGGGATCCACCTCTGCTTGGGGGGGATCCTTGGGTAGGTTCCTGGATTCGGCGATCCGCATCAGCGTCTCCCAGTCGGTGTTCATGACGAAGGCCACTGCTTGACGAGCCGCCTCTCGGTGGGGGCAGGCGTCGCCCAAGACACAGCCATCTCGGCAAAGAGTGGCGCAGTCGTGCTCAGTGCTCTTGAGAGTTGGGCCAGCCATGAGGTCGTTTTCTCCTAGGCTTTTACATTTTCTTCAGAATACCTGACCTGAAGAGAATCTTGCGCCTGCCGGGGATCGGAATGGGCGCAGATAGCCTGGATGAAGTGAGAAGACCGGTTAAGCCCAGAGGAGCAGTGGTTTTATGGAGTTTTCCCAACTGCAGGTGCTGGTGGAGCAAGCCCTGGAAGATAAGAAGTTAACCCGCAGCGAGGTGGATCAAATCATCGCCGCCATCCGGGCCGATGGCAAAATCTCCCCGGAAGAGATGAGCTTGCTGGAGTCCATTCGCGAGAAGGTGCTGCGCCGGGAAATTCAGGTGGTGGAAGAGTGAGGGGCCGGGATCCCTTTTTGCAGGTAGAGGGTAATTTCGCTGCGGTTGTGAAACAGGTGGCGCGCCCTCACCACCGGGAAGGCGCTGCCCAAGATGTCTAGGGTCTGGCGGAGCACCCGCAGGCGATGCTGGTGGGGGAGCTTTAGGGTCATCACGGCTGCCCCCTGCGGCTCCAGATGAGGGGCAAAAGCCGCCATCAGATGGGCAGAGGCACGGCCATCCATGCGCATGTCGTTGAGGATGAGGTGAAACTGACCTGGACAGCGGGCCAGATAGGCTTGGGCGCTGAGGCGATGGTGACAAATGCCGGCATCGTGGCGGAGGCGCTCGTCCAGCTCCGCCGGATCCACAGCCGTCACCTGCTGGCCATGCAGGCGCAAAATGCGCGACCAGCCCCCCGGCGCCGCCCCCAGATCCAAGGCCCGTCCCCCTGGTTGCAAAGGGACGCGAAACACCTGGATGGCCTCCAGCAGCTTAAACTCCGCTCGGCTGATCTGGTCGGGATCGCGGCGAAAGCGGTGGACGCCGCCGGCCCAGGTGGAGAGGTTTTGCGCCGCCAGCGACAGGCCCAGCCAAGCCCGGAGCCCTGTCGAGCTGGCCAGGAGCACCACCGAGATCACCTGCTGGGGATCCTTGACCTGCAGAGGGGATCCCACCGTCGCCATCACCTGTTCGGCCAGGGCTGCGTTAACCTGGAAGGGCTTGACGTTGAGCTTGCCAAACCGGCGCGTCTGTACCGAAAAGCTGAGGGCAGGGTCGATGGCCGCCAAGAGGTTTTGATCGAGGCGCAGCAGGGAGATCTCGTCGAGCTGTCGCTCTTGGTGGATGGGGCAGATGTGGCGCAAAAAAATGGGCGGGTTAGCCTGCCAGGCCTGGGCAAGGTCGGCAAACGAGCGCTGGCTGCACACCCGCACTAGGCCAGGTGCCTCCGGCAAAGGCTGAAAGACGGCCTCGGGATCCGCTGCCGCAATTTCCCGCCTCGCCAGATCCAGAAAATCGGGGTCGGCGCTGCCCAGCCACAGGTGAGTAGTGGGGGGAAGAAACCTGCTCACCTGACCCGCTGCCATCGCAAATAGGGCAAGGAAGCAGCTACCTCTTGAATCCGCTCCCGGGTGGCCAGCAATTGTCCGGTGGCATCCCACGTCCCCTGCACCAGCATCTGCCAGGCCCCCTGTGGGATCTCGACAGCAGCGGTTCTATCCTCCCAGCACACCTGTTTGTTGAGCACATCCAGCGTCAACCGGAGCTGTGGATTCTCGGCCACCGCCCCTTGCAGGGTTTGGATCACGCTGGCGGGCGCCGTGACGCAGGGGATCCCCAAGGCCAGGCAGTTGCCGAAAAAGATCTCGGCAAAGCTTTCGCCGACGAGGGCGCGGATCCCCCACTTGGCCAGGGCTTGGGGGGCGTGCTCCCGGCTGGAGCCACAGCCAAAGTTGGCGTTGACCAGCAAGATCTCTGCCCCCTGGTACTGAGGCAGGTCAAAGGGATGCTGGCCGGGATTCTGGGCCCGGTCGTCGGCAAATACATGCTGGCCTAAGCCCTCAAAGGTAACGCACTTCAAGAAACGGGCCGGGATAATCCGGTCAGTGTCGATGTCGTTGCCCACCAGCGGGATCCCGCGGCCCGTGATGGTCAAAACTTCGCTTGGCATGGGAATTGCAGTGACCTTCTGGACTCAAAAGCTGGGAATTGGCTTCAGAGTTTTGCAGGGTATAGCCTGGGATCCCTTGCCCAACTCTGCTTGGCCGAGGGGGCAAGCCAAGCGCCAGAAACGAACCATCCAGCTCGGCTAGCGGCGGTAAACTTGGTTTTCCAGGTTGCGCACCTGCCGCTCCAGCCGATCCAGCCGCCCGCGCAGCTCGTCCATTTCCGATTGGCGAGGAACACCCAAATCCTGCAGGACGTTGCGCACCTGCCGCTGCACGTAAGACTCCAGGTTGCTCTGCTCGGATTTCACCTGGTTGAGCAGGTTGTTGATGACGTTGGAGGCCTCTTCTGGCTTGAGCTGACCTTTCTGCACCAGCTCGTCAGCAGCCTTTTTCAACTGCTCCGCGAGCAGAGCGGTGGTGCCCACGCCCATTAGTAAGAGCTGACGTAAGATACTGTTATTGTCCAACGCTGCCCTCCAGAGAATGCTTGCCGAAGGTACGGGCTTCTATGACTACCTATTCTCCTCAGTTTGCCCTCAACTTCGCAACCGGGTCGGCCAGCTTCCCGCTTTCGGCAGAGGGGGCGCGGGAGTGGCACAGGGCTTTGCAAACCCTTGTGGAGCGGCTCAAAGTGGGGGCAAGCGGCCCCCAACGCCAGCCCCAGGCGCCGATTGAGTTTCACCATGCCGCCCCAAACTTGTACCTGGAGATGTTCTGCAATCCCAATATCTGGCCCGGCCCCCACGCCGCCAAGGTGTTAGTAATGTTGAAAACAGGGGCATTGCGCCTTTCTATTGAAGTGGAGTTCTCCCGCCTGCAAGAAGACCTCAGCCAATATCTGGAGTCTCTGAGATGAGCGAAGGCCGACACGCTTTGGGCGAGGAGCCGGCGGTTATTGCAGTAACGGAGCTGCTGGTTGAGCCGCCAGGTGGGATCCCTGGCCAGATGGAGACCGTTTCTCTCACTTGGCACGATCGCCAGCACTCTCGGCAGCGGCTGGTGAGCGACTGAGGCAGGGAAATCCAGTTGATGCTGCCACCCATCTCCACGAGGAGGATCTGCTCTCCGCGGATGCGCAGCGACACATTCCAGTCGAGGCCCAAGATGGCATTTTCTGCCTAGAAGCGGTAAAAAAGGCTGGAAAAAGCAGGTAAGTGTGAGCTGTTTAGAACCCCAGAGGGTTGGCTCATCAACGCCGACGCCCATGCGGCGACGAATACGAAGTAACGGCAACCTTTGGACTTTGTCTGTGGAAAGTCAGCAGAGGCGCTTTGACAACGCCTTTAAGAGTCTGTTTCCGGGCTGCTTGAAAATCCCCGCCACTTAAGGCCGGAAGTGTCAAAACGGGTTATCGTATCAAGGGGATCCCTGTGTGGGGAAACAATCTGGGCTGCTCTCCCTTGGTAAAGATTGCCATGCATTCGAGCGAGTCTTTTCGACGCACCAAAATTGTTGCCACTATCGGCCCTGCCAGCTCCAACCCCGCCATCCTAAGGGAAATGATCCTGCAAGGGGCAACCACCCTTCGCCTCAACTTCTCCCATGGGGATCACGACCTGCACCGCCGCAACATCCGCCTCATCCGCCAAACCGCTATGGACCTCGGCATCCAGGTCGCCATTTTGCAAGACCTGCAGGGGCCCAAAATTCGCCTCGGCAAGTTCGCCGAAGGCTCGATCACCCTTAGGAGCGGGGATCCCTTCGTGTTGACCAGCAAGCCCATTTTGGGATCCCAGGAGCGCAGTTGGGTCACCTACGACAAGCTAGCCCAAGAGGTGCCGGAAGGGGCGACGATCCTCCTCGACGACGGTCGGGTGGAGATGCGGGTGGAGGCGGTGGATCCCGAGGCGGGGGAGCTCTTCTGCCGCACCATTGTCGGCGGCACCCTCTCCGACAACAAGGGGGTGAACTTCCCCGGCGTGCGCCTCAGCATCCGCGCCGTTACCGAAAAAGACAAAGAAGACCTCTACTTCGGCCTCAACCAAGGGGTGGACTGGGTGGCCCTCAGCTTTGTGCGGGATCCCTCGGATGTGCTGGAGCTGCGGGAACTGATGGCCGCTGTCGGCAAGCGGGTTCCTATCATTGTCAAGATCGAAAAACACGAGGCCATCCAACAACTGCCCCAGATCCTGGCCCTCAGCGACGGGGTAATGGTGGCGCGGGGAGATCTGGGCGTAGAGCTGCCGGCGGAAGAGGTGCCGATTTTGCAGAAGCGGATCATTGCCATGGCCAACTGCCTGGGGATCCCGGTGATCACCGCTACCCAAATGCTGGACAGCATGGCCCACAGCCCTCGTCCCACTCGGGCCGAGATCTCGGATGTGGCCAATGCTATTTTGGACGGCACCGATGCCGTCATGCTCTCCAACGAGACGGCGGTAGGCAAATATCCCGTCGAGGCGGTGGCGACCATGGCCCGCATTGCTGTGCGCATCGAACGGGATTACTTCAGCCCGATCTATGTCGATCGCCGCCAACACCTGCGCACCCTCACCCTGCAGGAGCTGAGTCAAAATAACGGCAGCCCCGGTGGCAATGGCTCGCCCCGGCCCAAAACCCTGGTCACCGACTCAATCAGCCGCGCCGTAGGGGAGATTGCCCAGGAGTTGGATGCGGTGGCGGTGATGACCCTGACCAAAACCGGGGCTACGGCTCGCAATGTCTCCCGGTTTCGCCCGCGCACCCCGATCTTGGCTGTAACTCCTCATGTAGAGGTGGCGCGGCAACTGCAGTTGGTGTGGGGGGTACGGCCCTTGTTGGTCATGGATTTGCCTACCACCCGCCAGACCTTTCAGGCCGCCATCAACGTGGCTCAGGAAGAAGGCTTGCTTAAGGATGGCGACTTGGTGGTGCTCAGCGCCGGCACTTTGCCAGGCGTATCCGGCTCCACCGATCTGATTAAGGTAGAGGTAGTCAAGGCAGTGGTGGCCAAAGGCAGAGGGTTTGGCAAAGGCACTGTCAGCGGCCCGGCCCGCATCCTCAGATCTAGCCTCGATGCCAGCAAGATCACTGCCGGCGACATCCTGGTTGCTCGCGCTACCGATGCCAACTATGTGGAGGCGATCAAACAGGCGGCCGGGGTGATCACCGAAGAAGATGGGGCCTCCTCCCATGCGGCGGTGATCGGTCTGCGGTTAGGGGTGCCGGTGCTGGTGGGAGTTAAGGATGCTACGCGCCTCATCCGCGACGGCGCCATCGTCACCCTAGACCCAGAAAAAGGCACGGTGACCTCAGGAGCAGATGGGCTGGGCTTTTAGAGGGTTTTGCGGTCATTTCAGACAAGTTTGAGACCGTCTCCCAGTTCCTCTCTCCCCGGGAAAGGGAAGGCAGGGATCCGCGCAATGAGCGGTTTCACTGCCGTTTGACGCTTCAAGATACTCTCTCAGGGCTCTGCGCCGACAAGGATTTATCAAAGCCCATCAAGCTGATAACCTTTGCAAATAGTTGCACAGAATCCTTCACAAACGGGTCGCTGGCAGAAGTCCAAGTTAGATTTCCTACAGGAGGCCGGTGACCATAGCAGAGGGCAGAGCCAGGGTTTGCCACCCTCACTTTGGTTCAGTTTGACTCGCAGGATCCCTACGAAGTTATCCACCGTTTCAAGCCCATCGCCGAAGTTCCCGAGCTAACCCGCGAGACCTATGTGCCGCGGGCCTCTACCCCTTTGCTAGATGCCATGGGTCGCGGCATCACCGACTTGGAAAGCGGCCTCAGCCAACTCGCTGAAGCAGATCGCCCTGCGAGGGTGGTTATGGTGGTGGTAACCGATGGCCAAGAGAACGCCAGCCGCGAGTTCCGCAAAGAGCAAGTCGAGAAGATGATCAAAGAAAAAACAGAGAAAGACGGCTGGCAGTTTGTTTTCTTGAGCGCCGATCTGGCTGCCATCCGCGATGCCAAGGCCGTCGGCGTCGCTCCCGTCGCCTCCCTGTTGTACCAGAAGTCCGGCTTGGGCAGCAAATTAGCCTGGGCTTCCCTTGCGATGCGCCTCTCCGACTACCGCTCAGCTCGTCTTCACAGTTTGATGTTCCTCGAAGAAGATCGCCAGCATCCCGACGACCCGAACAAGAAGAAGAAGAATAACAAGAGCTGATCCCTTACCGGTGCAACTTGCCGAGATCCTGGCCACGCTCCAACCCCCCGTATACGGGGGCAGGGGGGCGGGGCTCCTGCGGTTTCTAGCTGAAAGGGATCCTCACCTTCAAAGCTTCCCGCATCTGGGTTGAGACGAACCCACCCCAGAAGGTGGTTGTCGACGGAGAAGTGGTGGGCACAACCCCCGTCCAGATCGAGGTGCATCGCGCCGCCTGTGCGGAAACCCAACTCCGCCGAAAAGCTCGCCATCTTCTGGGTGAGACGGGTTTCGCCGAGCCTGACCCTGCTGAGCGCAACCGTGGGCCTGGGCGGGATCCTCGGCTCGGCTCTGGTCCTCTGGGGACTGACTCTGGCTTTGCAAGGACTGGCGCCCTCCAGTCAAGCCATCGATGCATGGATTTTGCAATGGCTGCAGCGGGCCAGCTCTTGGCTGGATCCCTTGGCTTGGGTGGGGTGGGGGTTAGGGCATCCGATTGGGCTGGTGGGTTTGACCGCCTGGGGATGGGTTTTGCTCTGGCGCAGCCAACAAAGACGGACGGCTTGGGGACTGTTGGTTGCAGCCTTAGGAGCTGCCGTGATCGCCGGGATCCTGCAGCCTACCTTTTCTCGCCCCCGCCCAGATCTTTGGGATCCCATCCTGTCGGAGTGGACAGGTCATCGCAGCAACGGTAATCTACGGCCTTTTGGGCTATCTGGTGGCAAGCTATTATCCTGCTCAGCGGCGCTGGTTCGCTGGAGGAGTGCTGGGGATCCTATTCTTCATCGGTTTCAGCCGGGCCGACTGGGGGTTGAATTGGCCCAGCGATCTGCTGGCGGGGTATAGCCTGGGGGCTTTGTGGTTCATCTTTTGCCTCACCCTTCTGCGGATTCAGTGGATGCGCCAGACAAATGGCCGCGGCCAAGCAAGGTAGTGCATAGGTACAGAATCCTCCGGTTGCGATATACTACCCAGATAAGGCCCTTTGCCGGTTAGTTGCAGCCTCTGGCCAAAAGCTTTTGGGATGGGTCAGGGGATCTCGGAAAAGAGCTGTTATCTCTTGTATCTCAGCGCCCCAAATATCCTATGACTGCTACTTTTGTTCACACACCTTTGGCGCAAACCCTTCTGACCCGTCCTTCCTGGGTTCGGGATTCCATGCTGGTGTTGGGGGGAAGTTTGTTGGTAGCGGCCCTGGCGCAGGTGCGGATCCCTTTGCCCTTTACGCCAGTACCCCTCACCGGACAAACCTTCGGCGTGATGCTGGTGGGGGCAGGCTTTGGGTCGAGGTTGGGCTTTCTCGCCTTGCTGCTGTACCTGCTGGAGGGGCTTTTGGGGTTGCCCTTCTTCAACGGCGGCGGCTCCGGGCTCAGCCACCTAACCGGACCGACAGGGGGCTACTTGCTGGCCTTTCCCCTGGCCGCAGGGCTGATGGGCTGGTTTGTGGAGCGCTGGGGGGTGGATCGCAGCCCTTGGAAGATGGCCGCGTCCATGCTCTCCTGCTCGGTTTTGATCTACGTCTTGGGAGCCACCTGGCTGGGGGTGTGGCTGAACGAGAATGTCGGCCCCACTTCCGTCTTGGCCGTGCTCACCAAAGGCGTGTTCCCCTTTATCCCCGGCGATCTGCTGAAGTGTGTGCTAGCAGCAGCCCTGCTGCCCACCACTTGGCGCTGGCTGGGGCGGGAGACAGCGGATCCCAAGTCGTCCTCAAGCTAGGGCTTGCCCAACAGCAGCCCGATCGGTGTAGGGCCAGCCTCCCGAAAATCTAAAAAAAAAATGATATCTGCCGCAGTTTGGCCTTTTTTCTGAGATTCTAGTGACTGTGATCAAAACGGTGTTTAAAGCAACAGATTCAATGGAGCGCTTCCCTATATTGCTCTAGAGTTTTATAAGTCGCTGAGCGACAAGCCCCTTTATGGGGCTTTTTTTATCGGCTTTATAAAAAAGGTGGGATAGGGCTGACCCTGACTTGCTATAGCCAATTTGGCTGAGGGTGGAACGCTGTTAGAGATAAGATGGCATGGAGCAGACTCCAAGAGGCAACTCCACGAGCCACAGCCCAGACTTAGGAGAGAGTTGTAGGGTATGTTAAGGAAGGGGACAGCCCGACAATAGCCGCATAGATTTACGAAGTCAGTCGTTAACGGTTTATCGCTGGCTGAGCCGAGAAAACCTAAGACCAACAGTTTTCAAGACACGGAAGTAAAAGATGGACTGCCCTAAAAGAACATGTGGAGCAGTAGATCAGAGGATAGAGCCAAGCTGTTCAACCCAGTGCTACAGCCTAATTAAGGGGTACAGTAGCAACACTTAGCAAGCCAACCCTATCAAAAGCCAGAAACTGGATCACCGTTTCCTGGGTGGCCTGGCCGTAGCGCTGGTAAAACAGCTCCTGATCCCCGGTGGTGTAGAGGAAAACCTGAAGGGCAATCTGGAAGCGGAGATCACCGTTTTGGATGCCCTTTTACTCAAGTAAGTTGATCAACACTCACGTCACCGGAATGGCCAAGAACACCGCCAACAAGCCGGCCACAGTACCGCTCACAAACAAAGAGAAAAACATGATCACAGGGTTGATATTGACGGATCCCTGCATCACGCGAAGCAGGAGTAAGCTCTCTTCTACTTGTTGTAGGGAGATACAAATTACTGGATAGAGAGCCATACGCTCTGTGATAAGACAATATGAGCAATTAGGCTAGTCCCAATAGTGGCTCCAATACCTGGAATTAAATCAAATAAACCTGTAATCATCGATGAGGTTAGAGCTGAAGGGATCCGAAGTACTAAAAACACTGGAAAAGCTGAAATAGCGAAGAAAAACGACAACACGGCTCAACCCCAGAAAAATCCCAAAAATTCCGCCGCACACTTTCAGTAATTCGAGCTTTCCACTCCTCTGGGAACGGCTTTAGAAATAAGCTCCACAGTCGCTTTCCATCCAGCAGGATAACAATTTAAAAACAGGTTTACTAAACCGAAGACCAAGCTGCGCAAAGTCAACACGTCAGGGCCCAGTAGGCCTGTCGAAAAGGCTTCGGGCAAGCTTCTGAGCAACAAAATCCCCGCGGCCTAGCCAGCGCAAGTTAGCCTGGGCATTTAGTTGGGGATCTCGATCGTGACATTGGCCAACTGCACATCGTCATAGTCCACCCAAGCCCCACCGTCCTGGCCGATTGTGTCAGTCCCCAGCGGCACAAAGATATCCAGGGATCCACCCAAAAGAGGGATACTGATCCGGGATCCGCCGGCGATCCTGCCAGGCTGGATCACCGTTTTGCCAGTGCGCAAGGTAACCGTATTCAGCCCCAGGCGCAGATGCTCTAGTGGCAGAGGGATGCGCAGGTCGTCTCCCCCCAAGTGGATTTGCTCCACCTCCACTCCGTTTAAAAGCACTCGCATGGGAGACATATTGGCGCCGGGAATGCGGGACTGGCCGGCCCGATAGGCAGCGGCAGTATCCAACCCAATCAGGGATCCAAGCCGCAAAACCGGTGGGCGAGGCGGCAGGCGGTCTAGGCTGAAGGAGCGGGTCATCTCCACCCCTTGGGCAGGCGCCAGAAATTGCCCGGCAGCCGCCGACTTTGGAGAATATTGGTTATCGCCCAGGCGGATGACATTGGCCTCCAGCACCAGCGTGGCGTTGGGATCCCAGCGCTCCAACTGCAACTGCCAAGGCCGATCCCCGCCGGTCTGTCCGTTGCCTGTGCTCTGGGAATAGGGCAAATAGTTCTCCAGCCGCGCCACCAAAATTTCTTCTGCCGGCAGCGGCCCCGGCAGGCGAAACCGCCCTTGGGCATCGGTGCGCACCGAAATCCCTGCCCCCGGAATGGCCACCTCCACCCCGGCCAAAGGCTGCCCTGTCAGGCGATCCACCACCTGCCCAGAGTAGGCCGAGTCCAACTGCACCTGGCCGGTGGGTGCATCTGTGGCCGCCTGAATGCGCTGCTGCAACACCTGCCAATCGGCTTCTGTAATCCGCCCATCCTGATCGACATCGGCAGCCCGGATCTGGTCGTCGGTCAACTCCCGTTCTCCCCGCAAATAGGCCCCCAACAGGTTGAGATCCTGCACCGTCAAACGACCATCCCCATCCAGATCGCCTGCTTGAAAGGGCTGCGCTTGGGCAGAAGACAGGTCTATCCAACCCAGAGCCAGGGATCCCAGCAACAAGAGAGAACGGGCTAAACAGGAGACCCTAGACATCACAACTCTCCTGGGGAAAGAGCCGAAAGGCACTCTTTATGTCCTTATGTTTTAACGCAATTACTCCCCCACAGCAGGGTTGGCCGAGCCGGTGCGAAGTACTCTTAAACGCAATTTTGCTCGCCCGCCTTTGGCTGCAGGAGCCGAAAACTTGGTGGTAGGATAACCGTGGTGACTTGCTTCTCCTATGGCTCGATACTCCTGCGTTACCCAGCTCATGGGCTCAGCCGAGCAGTTAAGCGAAGCGATTCGCGCTGTCTTGGAGCGTTGCCAGCTTACTGTCCTACACAACAGCCCTGACTACTGGGTGGCCGGCGAGCCGCCTGGAAAAAATCCCTACGCCAAACTGGTGACGGTAGAGGTGTTTGTGGATCGCACCCGCCAAGCCGCTGACGGATCTGTACAGGTCACCTGCATCGCCAAAAACGAAGAGCTGCCCCTGAGAAGCGTCAACCATTGCCAACAAACCTTTGACCAATTGAGGACAGAGCTAGCCCAGTTGCAAGCTCAGCTGCAGCTTGCTGCTCGACAAAAAGAGGCCATAGAATAGCGAAGCTGAGTTCCCTTGGATCTCATGGCACGTCGCTGTCAACTGACCAACAAAAAACGCAACAACGCTTTCGCCATCTCCCACTCCCACCGGCGTACCAAGCGTCTGCAGGAGGTTAACCTGCAGTGGAAACGCATCTGGTGGGAGGAGGGCAAGCGGTTTGTTCGTTTGCGCCTTTCCACCAAGGCACTGAAAACCCTCAAGGCCAAAGGGATAGGGGCCATGGCCCGCGAAGCTGGAATCGACCTCAACCAATTTTGAGGGATCATCCGCTGCCTTGACCTCTTGAAAACCGATCTGCTGGGGCTGGCGCAAGAGTGGCCCTGGCTACAGTTCACAGCAATCCAAACAGTTTGCGTGACTTGGGCTGGAGCCCCGCCAGCAGAGTGTTGAGGGTGTCCCGCTGAGTAAGCTCGTTGGTGCCGCTCGCGCGTTCGATCAAGAACTTGCGCATTTCGTCCGAGAGCTTGGCGTCGGTAAAGTCGGCGCCGACAAAGCTGGCCCCTTCAATTTGGGCCTCTTGGAGGTTGGCCCCCACCAGGAGGGCTTGGTCAAAGTTGGCATTCTGCAACTGGCAACTGGATAGGATGGCCTGGGAGAGGTTGCAGCGAAAGAGGTTGGCTTGGCGAAAGTCGGCGGCAAAAAAGTTGCCTTCCGTTAGGTTGGCAGCCACCAAGCTGGCCTCGCGAAAGATGGAATGGCTGAAGTGTCCCCCCTGAAAGCTGCTTTTGTCCAGCTTGGCAGCGGTGAAGTTGCTGTAGTCTCCCAGGGCTTGACTGAAGCTGGATCCCCGGAGATCGGAGGCAGCGAAGTTGGCCCGCTCCAGCTCGGCACGGCGAAAGTTGCATAACCGCAGATCTGCCTGCTGCATACTGAGCGAGCGCAGGTTGGCCCGCGTCAAGTTGGCCTTGGGCATCTGGATGCGGTCGAACAGGCCCCGCGAGAGGTAGGCGCCTTCGAGGTTGGCACCCAGCAGGGAGCGCCCTTCTCGCAGGGCTGCTAGCAAGTCCCGCGTGGTTTCAATGCGAACCGGCTCGGAGGGTTGGGGAGAAGGAACACTCACAGACAGACCATTCCTCACAGGCGAGCCAGAAACCTGGTCAACCTGGCCGAAACACTGAGGTCTAACAGGGATCTCATCTAACTAAGCTAACGTTTGCTTCGCTGGTCAGGGTTAAGGGGATGTTAAAGACGGCTCTGCATCGGTTTAACTTCCTGCCCGGAGCAATCCGCTCCAATTTGTTGCATACTCAGGGCAGCTTTTCGTTGCTCAAACCATTCATGCAGGTAGCTTTCATTGTCGATCCGTTGTCTCAGTTGCAGGTGGGCCACGACACCAGCGTTGCCCTAATGGAGGCGCTGCAGAAACGAGGCCACCGCATTTTTTGCCTTGGATTGGCCGACCTCTACTGGGATCAAGGGGAAACCTGGGGATCCGTTGAGGAGATTGTGTTGGATCTAGGAGCGGATCCCTGGTACGAAGTCAAAGAACGGCGTTTGTTGCCCTTGAGCCAGATGCAAGCCGTATGGATGCGCAAGGATCCGCCGGTGGACGCGGCCTATCTCTACGCCACCTACCTTCTGGATCATCTCTCCCCCCGCCGCACCCTAGTGCTCAACCATCCTGCCGGGATCCGCTCCGCCAACGAAAAGCTCTATGCTTTGCGGTTTAAAGAGTGGATCCCGCGTACCTGCGTCAGCAGCAGCAAGGCCTTGCTCCGCCAATTCGTCGAGCAGGTGGGGCAGGCGGTGCTCAAGCCCCTGGGCGGCAAGGGTGGGGAAGGGATCCTGCGGGTCAATGCCGGCGATCCAAACCTCAATTCCTTGATCGAGCTGAGCACTCAGTTTGGCCGGCTGCCCGTGATGGTGCAAGAGTATTTGCCGCAGGCAGCAGCGGGAGATAAGCGCATTTTGCTGCTGGAGGGCGAGCCTTTGGGCGCCGTCAATCGCATCCCTGGGGAGGGGGATTTCCGTGGCAATGTGGCCGCTGGGGGTCGGGTGGAGAAAACCGAGATTGCTGAAAAAGAACGGGCCCTCTGCGCGGCTTTGGCGCCAGTGCTGCGGCAGGAGAAACTCTATTTTGTTGGAATTGATGTCATCGGGGAACGGCTGACAGAGATTAACGTCACCAGCCCAACTATGCTGCGGGAGATCTGCCAGTTAGAAGGGGTTGATCTGGCCGATCAAGTGGCCCAGTGGCTGGAGAAGAAAGTGCCCATCAAAGCGTAAACTGCCCCACGCCCTCTTCCGAGGAATCTGGGCATTATCCAACAGATACCCTCTCCAGTCACTTTCCCCCTTTGAGCTCCCTCGCAAGAGCATCGATGCTACAGCCTGTTAAAAATAGGGTACAGGTATTCAAGAGGCAGGAGAGGAGGGGATGCCAACCCATTCTTTGGATTGACGGCAAAGAGTTGTGACAGCTTATCAGGCAGGTAAGACCTCTATCCGCTTCCGAAGTGGGTTTGCTAAGTGTTGCTACTGTACCTCTTGATTCTTTAGCAGGCTGTACCTCAAGCTCTGGGGGAAGTTACGCCTGGGGTCTGCCGGGGCTGGGCGACCAGCTAGGTAGGAGTCGCTGAAGCACAGACAAAAGTTCCCTTTTGCCCGCTGTTGTCTAAGTCTTTTAGAGCGGCATCTCCCAGTGCAGCTCGACGTAGGTATGGCCTTCCGGAGTGTGGGTGCGATGCCAGGAGCCCTTGGGCAGGTAGCGGGCAATGGTATTCATGGCTTTGCTGCCATAGCCGCCACCGGGGCTGGGGGCGTATTCTACGCCGTCATTGATGACCGACAAGCAGCAGTGGCGCTCCTTTTGCACCAAGGACACCTTGACGAAGGAGGCGTTGCCCTTGGGAGGTTGCACATGGGCGATGACATTGCCGATGGCCTCTCGCAAAAAGCGCAAGATGTCCTCCCGTTGGTCGAACCACTCGCCGGTATTGGGCTCCTCCAGAGGTTGTAGGTGGCGCTCCACAGGCAAGGTCAGGCTGCCCGTCCGAATCAGCTCGTCCAGATAGGTGTCGATGCCCCGGTGCAAGCCCTCCCGCAAGCTGGGGGAAATGCGCAGCTTGGTGGCCAGGGTGCGCACATCGTTAAGCTGCTCGCGAATGCCTCGCCCGATCCTTTCCAGTTGTTCCAGCAGACGATCGTAAATGGCAGGATCGGGATCCTTACCCTGCTGCTGTTGCCATTGCAAGCTCTCCAGCTCGTCCATCACCACCTTCAGCTCCTGCAGCTCGCGATCGTGAATGTCGGTGGCAATGCGGTAGAGCAGCTTGCGGGCTTGGTCGATAGCAGCCTCTTGTTCGGCCCGGCGCAGGCGCTCCAGTTCCTGTTGCTGGGCCAAGAGCCGCTCCTGGTTCTCCAAGATTACCAAGGTCAGAAGCAGGCTCACCCCCGTTAGACCGACGGCCAAAGCCGGCAAGGTCAGCGGCCAAATCCAACGCCACAGCAAAAATTGGGTCACGGCCCACCCTTCATAAGCAACCAGCCCCACCACTGGCCAGAGGAGAGAGCGCTGTTGTTTCCAGTCCCAGCAATTCCGTCGCGGGGAGGGGCGATAGAGCACCCAGATCAGGCCCGTTCCCGCCCCCAGCAGGAAGACAACTCCCGCCGCTAGCCCTGCCGGCAGGGATCGGTACACCTCTCCGGTGAGCAGGCTCGAGAGGATTTGCGCCTGCAGCTCGACTGCCGCAATCTGGGATCCATCCGCCGTCCGCACCGGGAAGGTCTCCGGGTAGCCGCCCACAAAGCCGACCAGGACAATTTTGTCTCGCAGTTGGTCGGCAACTTTGGGGTCGAGGGGCGGGATCCCTTCTTGGCCGCGGCAGGCTTGGCCGGGGCTGAGCGTCGGGGAGCCGGATCCCGTCTGGGAGATCAGCGGCGGACAGACCCGTTCGATGGGGATGATGGGGATGCTGTGCTGAGAGCCAAGGGGATTGAACTGAAACGGCTGTAAGCCCCGCTTGCGAAACCAGCGGCTAGCCTTCTCCGGGTCGTACTTGGCAAAAGCCAGAGCCTCCACCGAGGCGAACATCTGCTCCTCCTGGCTGTCGCGGCGTAGGTAGAGCCCCCGCAACTGGGCCTGGCGTAGGATCCCGGTTCTGTCGACTCGGTGTTGCACCACCCCCTGAACATGCTCTGGCGGCACCAAATACTCAAGGCGCAAGGACGAAAAAGGCAAGAAGTGGTTGTAGATGTTGATCTCGGAGCGTCCAAAGCTCTCGCTGCTGCGGGTGGCCAAAACCAAGCGATCCGGGTAGCGCTGCACCACCTGACGCAGGGGAGCATCTAGGTTCTCGTTGCCCAGATTCTGCGGCACCACAAAGCTGCTGGGCAGGTTCAGCACCACCACCCTGGCTTCGGCCTCTTCCAGAAGGCGCAAGGTCAGGCCGGCGTAGTTAGCCCGTTCCAAGAGAAAGTCAACATTATGCTGGCCATCACCACTTTCTCCCTGCCCATCAATGCGGCCATCGATGCCGAGGATCACCACCTCCGGGGAAGGTTGCTGAGGGCCGCGCCAAGTATAGAGCCATTCCTGGGCGTCGCTCTCCAGCCGCAGCAACAAAGGGTGCTGGGCAGAAAGGTTGAGCAAGGTGGCCCACCCCAGGCCCCAAGCCAAGGCCCAGCCCAGTCGCCGCCGGGAGGGAGACAGTCGCCTCTGAGGGCCACGCTCTTGGCCAGCAAGAAGGGGAGAAGCGAGATTCGGCATGTTGAGGCCAACAGGTTGAAGAGCGCCTCCTCTGCCATCTTGGCCGCTGACAACGGCTGGCGAGGGGATCCCTGCCCACCCAGTTGCTGGGGAAAAACCGCAGCTTCAGGGGTGATGGTTGCGCACCCGCGCCGCCTCCTCAGGACTAATGCCGAGACGGGTGAGGTTAACGCGGCCCTTGTGGTCGATGCTGCGCACCTTGACCACCACCTCATCTGCTACGGCAATTTCATCCTCCACCCTGCTGACGCGGTACTCCGCCAGTTGCGAGATGTGGATCATGCCCTCTTTGCCCGGCAAGAACTCCACAAAGGCGCCGATAGGAATGATGCGGGTCACCTTGCCCAGGTACACCTGCCCCTCTTCCACCCGCCGCACCAGGTTTTCGATCATCGCCCGAGCCGCTTCTGCCTGGCCGCCCACCGAGGAGGACACGGTGATCGTGCCATCGTCGCTGATGTCCACCTTGGCTCCTGTCGCTTCGGTGATGCTGCGCACCATCTTGCCGCCAGGGCCGATGATCTTGCCGATATCTTCCGGATCCACCTTGAACGTGAGCAGACGAGGGGCTGTTTTGGCCAACTGGGGCCGAGGCGCCGGGAGAACCTCCAGCATTTTGTCAAGGATGTAGTCCCGCCCGGCCTTGGCCTGCAGGAGGGCTTTCTCCACCACATCCACGGTGATGCCGGTAATTTTCATGTCCATCTGCAAAGCGGTGATCCCGGCCCGCGTGCCGGCCACCTTGAAGTCCATATCCCCCAAAAAGTCCTCGATGCCCTGGATGTCGGTGAGGATGCGCACCTCGTCCCCTTCCTTAATTAAGCCCATGGCTACGCCGCTGACCGCCGCTTTGATCGGCACCCCGGCATCCATCAAAGACAGGGTAGAGCCACAGACTGAGGCCATCGAGGTGGAGCCATTGGAGGAGAGTACCTCTGAGACCACCCGCACCACGTAGGGAAACTCCTCCTCCTTGGGCAGCACCGGCACCAAGGCCCGCTCCGCCAGCGCCCCATGGCCGATCTCCCGCCGTCCCGGCGAGCGCGAGGGCCGCACTTCTCCCACGGAAAAGCCGGGGAAGTTATAGTGGTGCATGTAACGCTTCTCGTCCACTGGGTGCAGATCGTCCAGCTCCTGGGCATCACCAGGGGTGCCGAGGGTGGTGATGGAAAGGACTTGGGTGAGGCCGCGGTTGAACAGAGCGCTGCCGTGTACCCGTGGGATCAAGCCCACCCGACAAGAGACTGGTCGCACCTCGTCCAGCTTGCGCCCATCCACCCGCACCCCCTCCTGCAAGATCTGCTGGCGCATCAGCTTCTTGGTCAAAGCCTTGAACTGGTTGTCCAATTCCTTGGGATTTTCCAGCAGATACAGCCGCAAGGGATCCCCCTCTGGCCGTGCCTGGATCTGGGCCTCTAGCTTGGCCTTGATCGCCTCCAGTTGTTGCTCGCGGCTGGTCTTATCCAGGAACTGCCTGAGGACGGAGCGAATCTCCTCCTGGGCGTGTTCTGCCACAAAGGCAACCAGCTCCTCATTTTGAGGGGGCGGGGGCAGCTCCACAGGGGTGATGTTGAGATCGGCGAAAACTTGCTGTTGGGCCTTGAGCAGCTCTTGAACGGCCTCGAAACCAAACTCAATGGCCTCGACCACGTCCTTTTCCGGCAGTTGGTTGGCGCCGGCCTCCACCATGATTACGCCGTCGGCACAGCCAGCCACCACCAAATCCAGATCGCCGGCCTCGATCTCGGCATAGGTGGGGTTGATGATGAACTCATCTTTAACCAAGCCGACCCGCACCGCCGCCACCGGGCCGTTGAAGGGGATGCGAGCGCTGTGGATGGCCAGCGAGGCCCCCAAAATACACAACACATCGGGGGGCACCTTGTCGTCCACCGAGAGGGTGGTGGCCACGATTTGCACATCGTCCCGCAGCCATTCTGGGAACAAAGGCCGCAGGGGCCGGTCTATAAGACGAGAGATCAGGGTGGCCCGCTCCGGTGGCCGACCTTCCCGCCGCAAGTAGCCTCCTGGGATCCGCCCGGCAGCGTAGAGCCGCTCCTCATAGTCCACCAGCAAAGGCAAGAAATCGACACCGGCACGACCGGCTTGTCGCGTAGCCGTGACCAAGACCGAAGTTTCCCCAGAAGTCAACCAGACTCCGCAACCTGCCTGGGGAGCCATCAACCCAATATTGATGTCAATTTCCCGCCCGTAAAAGGAAATCGACCGAGTATATTCCGCCATGTAACGCTTCGCCTTCTTTTTTCTTGCCGCTATCGTAGCATTCTCTTTTTGCTTTGTTCTCTGGTGGGAGAGAGTTGGGGCGTCGCCAAAAACTGTTCTTCTGGCTCTGGCCGGGGAGCTGCAGCAAGGCTAGGGTAGGCCAGATGCTCGCTTGCCGCCAACCCAACCGCCTCCCGTGCTGATGCTAGAGCCGCTGACGCCTGCCCAAATCAGGGCCTACCTGGAGCGCATTGGCTACGTCGGCCCCACCCAGCTCACCCCGCAAACCCTGCGCCAGATCCACCTGGCCCACCTGCTGCGGGTGCCGTTTGAAAATCTGGATATTCACTGGGGTCGCCCCATTCGCCTGGAGCGGGATTTTTTGTTCCAAAAAATCGTCCGAGAGCGGCGGGGCGGCTTTTGCTTTGAGCTGAACAGCCTGCTGGCCGCTGCTCTGCAGGGGATGGGGTTTTCGGTCCATCTGCTCTCGGGACAGGTGAGCCGGGCCGTTCACGCTACTCGGACGGAGCCTGATGGCCACTTTGGCCCCGAATGCGACCATCTGGCCCTGCAGGTGAACTGCGGCAATGAGGCGTGACATCCTCTCCCGCTAAGCCCTGACGGGCTGTAGACGGGAGCTTCCGAGAA
>NZ_JANSHP010000127.1:0-26428 GCF_047502605.1 Synechococcus sp. RC10A2 | reverse complement strand
CTCTCCTTCCTCTTGAATACCTGTACCCTATTTTAAATTAAAAGGCTGTACTTTTCGTCGGGGAAAGAGAATCGGCTCATCAGGGCACTGTCAATCGGCAGCGAGCTTGCTATTATACATTGACCTCACTGAATCCATTTTTTGTGCTCTTGGATACAGAGATCCCATCTGTCCCGGTAACGGGAGGGATCGCCTGGCGGAGCTGCGCTCGGCAAACCTGGCTTACTGCCTCTTGGCTTAGTTGCCGGCCAGATCTTTGCGGAAGCTCTGTAAGAGTGTTAAGAATGATTACACTAGTCTGTCATCCTCTCAGTTTTCCCACTTGTCCTTCTCAGCGCTGTGAAACGACTATGCTAGATCCCATTCCCCCTCCTGTCCTTGAAGAATACCTGTTGGAAGCGGGCATCATTGACCGCTCGCAGCTGAGCTTGGCCAAAAAGCTGCAGCATCGCCAGCAGGGGCCGCTGCTGATGATCCTTTTGGAGCTGAGTTTCATCGATCTCGAGCAGCTCAGGCGCCTTCTGGATTTGGGCCGCACCTACGACCATGCTCCAAACGCTGGATAGCCTTGAGCCCGATTGGCAACAGCATCTGGCCCGCTGGTCTGCGGCTGGGCAGGGATCCCTGCTGCTGAAAAGTTGCGGGAAGAAGGATCCGGCGGAGCTGCGTCGTTTTTTACAGCAGGTCTGCGCCCCTGTCCAAGCGTTGACCTTGCTCACAGAAGACTTGCAGATAGTGGGCGGCCCCCTGACGCTGCAAAGCTGGGATCCGCGGGCCACAGGCTCTTTTGCCCATCTTTATCTGGAGCGCTCTGCGTCTGCACAGCACCTCAGCCGCTTGGCGGCAATTGTGGCTCAGTTGCGCGCCCCCGACGGCTGTCCTTGGGATCGCGCCCAAACGCCTGAGTCGCTCACTCCCTATATCCTCGAAGAAGCCTACGAGACGGTGGCGGCCATTCGGGCCGGGGATCCGGCAGCGATTGCCGAAGAGCTGGGGGATCTGTTGCTGCAGGTGGTGTTGCAATCCCAGATCTTTGCCGAGCGAAACCACTTCGACCTGGAAACTGTAGCCGCGCGGATTGCCGATAAGCTGATCCGCCGTCACCCCCATGTATTTGGGGAGGCTCCGCAGTCAGATAGTTCCAGCCTTTCTGAGTTGCACCGCTCCTGGGAAGACATCAAGCAGAAGGAACAGCCGCAGCAAACCCTCGGCCAGAAACTGCTCCACTACGCCGAAAGTTTGCCCCCCCTGATGGCCGCCCTGAAGATCTCCCAAAAGGTGGTGGGAGCAGGATTTGAGTGGCCGACGGTGGAGGGGATCTGGGCCAAGGTGCGCGAGGAAGAGGCCGAACTGCGCCGAGAGCTGGAACGGGATCCCCCTGACCCGGCGCGACAAGAAGCCGAGTTGGGGGATCTGCTGTTTGCTCTGGTCAATTTGGGCCGTTGGTATGGGCTGGATGCCGCACAGGCCTTGACCCAAACCAACCTGCGCTTTGCCTGCCGCTTTTTGCGCCTGGAAGAGCTGGCGCGGCAACCAGCAGAAGCGGCATTGCCTAGCAGCGGCCAAGCCTCCCCTCTCCAAAGACTCACCCTCGCGGAGTTAGAGGCCCTCTGGCAACAGGCAAAGCAGGAGCACCCCTAATCCCTTCATCTAGAAACCGCAGGAGACCCGCCCTGTACCCCCCTATATCCCCTCCGTATACGGGGGGAGTGGGGGGCCGGGGGCCGGGCCGGTCAGGGCTGGGAGGAATGCGTTCCCATAAGGTACAGTAACAGTATGACCCAAACCCTGACTATCTCCTGCAAGCTCAAGGTGTCTGAGGCGCAGGCCGCCAAGTTGGATGCGACTCTGGACGCCTTTGCGCAGGCACTGAACTGGGTCAACCAAAGCACACCAGAGAAAGTCGTTAACGCAGTCAAACTCCATTCCCTTTGCTATTACGAGATACGCGCTCGCTTTGGGTTATCCAGTAATCTGGCGGGGCAGGTATGCAGGCGGGTGGCGGGGTCGCGCAAGGTTGCCAAGCAAAAGAACCGTCCAGTCAAGGCGTTCAAGGCGGGCTTCGTCACCTACGATGCCCGCATCTTCTCGTTCCGTGAAAAAGACTGGACGGTATCGCTAACTACGGTTGAGGGGCAGGAACGGTTTGAGCTGGCCATGGGTAACTACCAACGGGGCATGCTGGCCGGCACCCACCCAAAAGCGGCCACCCTGGTCAAACGGCAGGACGGTTCCTACTACATCCAGATTTGCGTCGAGCATGACCTGCCGGAGCCCCAGAACACCCCCAAGGCGATTGGAGTGGACTTGGGCAGAACAGATATTGCACACACCTCAGAGGGGGATAACTGGAGTGGACAGCAGTTGAGCCGGGTCAGAGACCACTACTCCCGGTTGAGAGCGGTTCTCCAACGCAAGGCCAGTAAGGGCACAAGGTCTAGTCGGCGGCGGTGCCGGCAGCTCTTGCAACGGTTGTCTGGCCGGGAGAGACGCTTCCAAACCTGGGTTAATCACTGCATCTCCAAAGCGATTGTGTCGAGGGTGCAGGCAACCCACAGCTTTATTGCCTTGGAAGACCTGACCGGGATCCGGGAGCGTGTCAACCAACAGCCGCGTAGCAAGACGGAGCGCCGGCGGTCGAATAGTTGGGCGTTCTACCAGTTGCGGCAGTTTGTGCAGTACAAGGCAGCAAGAGCAGGGATCCGGGTTGTGTTGGTGCCGCCTGCCTACAGCTCACAGACCTGCCACCAGTGCCTGTGGATTGGGCAACGGGAAAGGAAGCGCTTCCGTTGTGTCAACCCGGCTTGTGGTTGGGAAGGGGACGCAGACTACAACGGGGCAAATGTAATTGCGCTTTTGGGGGCTGCTGTAAACCAGCCCCCCTCAATCCCCCCGCCCCCCTGCCCCCCGTATACGGGGGGCGGTCGGAGCCGGGTAGTTTACTTATGTTCTGAACCGGGAGACCTGCCCGCGGGATCCCTCAGCGATTGTTAGGCAAATTCTGGATGGGAACGACCAGCTCTTGCACAGGCAGAGCCAGCGGTTGGGCGGTGTCGCCGATCAAGGAGCTGGATGGCACAGGAGGAGAAGAGGCTGGAACCTCGCCGACGGGGCGCAGTTGCCAGCGGATGATCTGCTCGCCGCGGTAAAAGGTCACCAGCAACTGATCCCCTTGCGGTTGGATCTGCCAGGTGCCGTCGCCGCTGGTAACCGAAATCTGCCCGCCGGAAAAGGGCGCATCCAACGCCGGCCCCGACTGCGTCCAAATGCGTCCGCCACCGGTTTCCAGAACCAGTTGCACCGTGGCCCCTTGCCCCTGACCGCTCAAGATCTGGCCAGTGCCACTCCAAACTTGGGTCTCTGTCTGAGCCACGGCGGGCTGCCCAAGCTGTAGAGCCATGAGCAACAGCCCTGCCCAGCTCCCCTGAGCTCGTAGTGCCCTCCTCCAACCAGGAGAGAGGAAAGAATAGCGAGAGAAAAAGGCCATTGCACTCACGTCAGTACCACACGCCGCGATAGAACTGAAACACAGCAGAGCGGGAGGAAGCTCGAGGAAGCAATTTTTTACACTGTCCCTCTCACAGTCTATCGAAACCGTCGGGATCCCTTCGCGTTCTCTTGGGCTTGGGTTGAGCTGGCTGCCGGGATCCTCAGTTGTCCTGATCCCAATTTAGGCAATCCCCGCCCCCCCAGACAGGCTGCAACCTGAGCCTCTGGCTGCGGGGATCCCTAGCAACCGCTTCGCCAATGCGCAGAGCCAAGTCCGAAACCATAACTCAAAGATGGCAATGTTGTTATTTCGATTTAGACTGAGGCACTGCGCCCGCCCCGTTTCCTCTTTTGAGGGAGTCGTGGGGGCTTTTCCTTTCTAGGATCGATGTCTCCTCTCAATTGAGATGAGATTAAGAATTGCTGCGATCCAGAGTTGCAGGGGAGTCTGCTGACAGCTCTTCAACGCAGAGAAAGGAAGCGCTCCAGGGCTGCCACCATCGCCGGTGGCCAACGACGGACGGTTTTCACCCACTCCAGGTCGGCATAGCGGGGATCCAGCCCTTGCACAGCCACCCATTGGCTTTCTGCTTCTCCCTGCCGGCCTTGCACCCAAAGAACAGCGCTGAGGGCAGCCCGCATATCCGGGAACTTCGGGTACTTGCGCACCAAAGCCCGCATCAGGCGCAAGGCAGCTTCCGTTTCTCCCACCTGATAAAGGCAGAGGGCGTAGTTGGCCTGGGCAAAGGCGTAGTCAGGAGCCAGCTCCGTGGCGCGACGGTAATCGGCCAGGGCCTGCTGCCACTCTCCCAGCGCTGCCTCGGCATTGCCCCGGTTGTTGTAGGCTGCCGCATCGTTGGGATCCAACTGCAACACCCGCTCGTAATCGGCAATGGCCTCCTGCCAGCGCCCTAGCCCCTCCAAAGCCGTCCCCCGATTTAGATAGGGATCTGGTGCGTTGGGAGCCAGGCGAATGGCCTCAGCATAGTCCTCCAAAGCCTCCTGCAAGCGGTTCTGGCTGACGCGGGCGTTGCCTCGGTTGCTCCACAGGGCCGGGTTGTCGGGCTGGCGCTGCAACAATTGGCTCCAAAAGGCCTCTGCCCGGGCAAAATCTCCCCGGTTGGTGGCAGCAAAGGCTTCCTCAAACAGCCGGTCAATCTCAGGATCGATCTTGGCACTCGCCGCCGCTGCCCCATTCGCTGACTCAGATCCAAGGGGGATCCCAAGCCAAAGCAGCACCAACAGCAGGGCAGCTAAAAGAGGGGATACTCTTGCCTTCATCGCCATTGCCAGTTGGCTCACTAGGTAGATGCTCCCCCATCTTAAGCCGCCGCCCCAGGCTTAGTTGTTCATCTCCCGTTCCAGCTTGGCCAGCGCGATCTGGCTTTCCAGGCGAGAAATGCCTTCGCGGAGGGTTGCCGCCTGCGCTTCAACTTCATCCAAAGATTTGCGAACCGCCTCTGCAGCACTCATGTGTTGGTTCCGCTGCACCAAAGCCTGGCGCGCCAGCTCGTCCTGGTCATGTTGGCTGGCCTTTTGGGCTCTGACAAACCAATCCTCGGCCTTTTGCAGCAGTTGATCGTACTGCCGTTCCAGTTGCTTGCGGCTGGCCAGCGTTGTGGCCAGGCTGCGCTGCAGTTGTTTGAGATCCCGCTCCATCTGGCGGATGCTCACCCTCTGCCGGCTGGGCTTTCTCCACAGCAGCTTGCTCAAGCCCACCATCACCACCGCGGTGGCAATGCCCACGCCCGCAGCCGCTGCCGGGTTTTCCCGCAGGAAGGAGCCGTCCAAAACGTTGGATCCCGCAAAGGCTGAGGTTTGCGCGGCTGTCTCCCGAAACTCCCAGGGCATCACCGGATTGCGTTGCTGCCAAAAACCTCGTCGCGCCGCCTGGGCCAATTCTTGAGCTTCCAAGTAGCGCTCCCGGTTGGCCCCGTACAAAAAGCGCTCATAAACCACCGCCTGCCCCTGGCGCAACATCTCCAAATTCACCAAACCCTCGGCGTTGTACACCTGGGCAATGTGCAGCCCTTCTGGCGTGACGTAGAGAGTATCCACCTGCACCAGGGATCCCGGCGGCAGCAGGCTTTGCAAAGCTTCCTGCGAGAGCCGCCCCCAGCGCCCTTGCGTCAGCTCTGGGGCATCCACATAGGCAAGACGAAAACGGGTTGGCCTGCCGTTCAAGTCTGCCCAAAAGGTGTCCCCATCCACCACCGACCGTACTCGCGCTGTCCCAGAAGATTGGGCCGCTGCAGGGAGGACAAACCAACTGCCCGAAAGGACAGCCGCCATCATCAGGAGAGAAGTTCTTGAGGCCATGGGGATCACTCCTATTGTGCAGAACAACAAAAGTTAAGAAATAATAAGAAATGGGGAAGCTGCGGGAACTTACCGAAAGCCTGGAGCGTCTTCACGAACCGGAAGCAAGAACGATAGCCGCCCCTTCTTCGAGGAGAGGCAGCGGGAGCAACACTTCGCTTGCGCCAGAGAGAGCAGATTCTCTGACGCAGGGATCGGTCCTGTGAAGAAGACGGCTTCCAGGATGACAATTTGGGTTAGAGTTTAGCTCACCTCTTGGGGCAACGTCACAACCCTAGAGCGCAATCTTTGCCCAGTTAGGGGATTGGAATTACAGGCGCAAGCGGTAGGGCTCTTCCTCGGGAAAATCGGGCAGAGGAGGTGGGAGAATCTCGATCTCGCCGGTGGGCAGCGTCCGCAGCACCGTCCCCAATTGGGTCAGTTGTTCCAGAACAAACTGGCGGGTATCCCGGTCGCTGGTGGCATTGAACACGCTCAGCCAGACATCGAAGCGGGAACGGCGGCTGAGGGGGCTGCGGGCGATGTTGTCCCCCAGTTGGCGAAAGTCGTCGCCGGGCAGGCCCACCTGTTCCCGCCAGGCGGCAGCTTGGTAGTAGTCGCGGCGGCCCGCTTCCGCATCCCCCAAAAACATGAAGTTGATCAAGGCGCGATCCACGTAGAGCCGCCAGGCGTCGGGATTGTTTTGGGGGTTAAACTGCTGCAGGCCGCGATCCAAAATCTCGACAGCTTTTTCCGGCTGGCCGGCCCGATAGGCCAACACCAAGCTAGACAGCCGGTAGCCCAAGAAAAAGTTGGGATCCAGTCGCAGCATGTGGTCGAAGTACTCGTAGGCGAGGCCGTAGCCGGTTTGGGCACGAGCAGGGGCGTCGCCGTAGTACTGGATCAGCTCCAGCCACAGCCAGGAGGCGCCCAGGTTGCGGTAGCCCAGCCAGCCCAGGGTGGTGGCCAGGGCGATGTTGCGGTTTTTGCGGGCCTCGGCATTTTCCAGGGCCTCTAGGTTGATCCGCTCCAGCATCGGCACCTGCAGCCGCACCACCAGGATCCCGCACAGCAGCGCCCCGCCCACGGCGGCCAGGGTGCCTGCCAGGGAGAAACGGGAGCGGCGACGGGGCAAAGCAGCAGCAGTCATAGCCAGTTCTGAGCGGATCCCTCAACGGCTACACTCAATCATAAATTCATCCTGCCTTTGCATCGACCGCTCTCTCGCTCTCTGTTGAGCTTTTCCTCTGCGTATGACCAGATCCGCCCTCTCGGCTGCAGACCGGGCCCTCAGCCTCTACGAGGCTCTGCCCTACCCCAACGTGCCCCTCTCGCAGTCGGCCCGCAATGCCCTGGGGGAGATGTTCAAGATGAGCTATACCACCGCCCAGTACCTACGCACCCACGCCCTCGTCCCGTCCGAGGGCAAGGTGATGCTCAACGCCGGCTGTGGCTCCGGCTGGGAGACGCTGATGATGGCGGAGGCCAATCCGGGCGCCCAGATCGTGGCCTGTGATCTGTCGCCGGCTTCGGTCAAGCTCACCGAGGAACGCCTGCGGCACCACGGCTTCACCGATGTCCAGTGCTACGTCCTCAACGTGCTGGAGCTGGATCGCCTGGGGATCCAGTTCGATTTCATCAGCCTGAACGATGTTTTGTATTTGTTGGCGGATCCCACTGAGGGCTTGCGGGCGATGAAAAAAGTCCTCAAGCCCGAGGGCATCATTCGCGCCAATCTCCACAGCCGCCGCCAACGCCAGGTGTTTCTCCGCCTGCAGGCAGCTTTGCAAAAGGTGGGGCAATTCGACGTCCCGCCGGCGGTGGGGGCGCAACATGTGCGGGAGTTCATGGGATCCCTGCAGGAAGAGGTGGCCAAGGCGGTGCTGTGGAACCCGGCCAGCTATACCGAAGATGCCGCCATCATGAACAACTATCTGCTCTCCAACGACAAGGGATTCACGATCCCCGAGGTGTTTGGCATGTTGCAGCAGGCGGGGTTGGGCTTTTTAAGCCTGGTGGATATGCCCGACTGGTCGCTGGAGTCTCTCTTTAAGCAAGTGCCGGAGTTTGTGCGGCAACGGCTGGAAACCCTCAGCGTCATGGAGCGGCTGCACCTCTACGAGCTGATCCGGCCTGCCCATCGCCTCATCGACTTTTGGGCCGAGCACGCCGGCTCTTCCCTGGTGCTACCTTGGACGGATGCAGATTGGTTGGCGGGATCCGTGCAATTCAACCCCCTGCTGATGGACAACGCTCGCTTCCACCAGGAGTACAACAAGGCCCTGCAAGAGAACTGCACCTACGAAATGCAGTGGACAGGGGCCACCCACGGGCGGATCCGCATCCCTGCCGAGAAGGTGAAATGGCTGGCCCCGCTGCTGCAGGGGCCAACTCCGGTGGCAAAGCTGATTCAGCGGGTCGTCGAGTTGGGATCCCTGACGGAAGAACAGGCAACTGACGAGGTGCTGACCTTCCTGACGGCGTTGGAAGACTTTCTATTCGTCATGCTGCAGTAGAGCCGTTTTCCCGTTCCCGACCAATCCCAACTCCCCTCTCCCTCTGGGAGAGGGGTTGGGGGTGAGGGCAGTGGCGCGGAGTGCCTGGGAAGTGTCTTAATCTGGTTTGAGAGGTCGAAAACTGTACGACTCGGATGTCTGCCTGGCCGGCACGTCGCTTCTATGCAGCTCTGCAGCGAGGGCTGACCCAGCCCCTGGATCGCTGGGTGGCCGGGATCACCCTCTGCAACTTGGCGGTTGGGGTGATCTTATTTTTGCTGGGCAACCACACGGCCCCCTATGTGCGGGACTTTAACTGGCAACAGCAGCGGGTGGGATCCCAGGAACTGCAGATGGTGCTGACCTTCAACCGCCCTATGGATGCGGACAGCGTTGCGGCCAACCTGGAGATCCAGCCGCCTCTGCCGGGCCGGATGCGCAAGCTGGGCCGCCGCTTTTTTTGGACGCTGACAGAGCCGGCCCCCTACGGCCAGACCTACCGGGTGCGCCTGCAGGCAGCCGTGGATGAGCGGGGCCAGCCCATGGCGCGGCCTTTTGAGGGCGAGTTTCGCACGCCGGATCGGCAGTTGTTGGGGATCGGCACGGAAGCAGACCAACGGGGGCGGCTGTTGCTCTTTAACCTGGAGACGGGATCCACCACTTTGCTGACGCCGGCGGGGCTGAAGGTTACCCAGATGCAGCCCAGCGCCGATGGCCGCTTCGTCTACTACTTTGCCACCGCCAGCACCATCCAGCAGCAGGATCTCTACCGCCTGGATCTGGAGGATCTGTCTTCCCGGTTGCTGCTGGACCACCAGGGCTACCAAAACCTGCGCTTCCAGGTCTCGCCGACGGGGGAGCTGGTGGTAGCGGAGCGGATCCCCCTGCAACGGGATCCCCTGGCTCCCGTCCAGACGGAACTGTGGATCCAGAAAAGGAGCCGGGATCCCTTTGAGCGGCTGGATCTGGATACGGCTTTGGGGGGAGACTTTTTCATCAGCCCTGATGAGAGCAGCCTGCTCATCTCCCAGGGGCAGGGGGTGGGGATTGTGCCCTTGCAGCCGCGGGCGGCAGCGGAGAGCTTTTTGGCCCAGTTCGGCCAAACCTTGGCCATCCGTCCCGATGGGGCTTTCGGGGCTTTGCTGCGCTTCAATCCCGACTACACCCGCAGCCTCTTTATCGTCAGCAATACCGGCACCAGCGAGGAGATTTGGGTTACCGAGGGATCCGTAACCAAAGGAGCTTTTTCGCCGAGGGCACCCGTCTTTTACGGCTTGGTCAGCGAGGCCGAGTTTGTTGGTGAGGGCGCGTTGGCATCTCTGGCCTACACCGAGTCCCCCCGCTTGCTGGCAGTGGTGTTCGGCAGCGGCGGCGCGGCCCCGGCGGGCAAGACCGTAGAGGTGGGGCGGGCCGACTATCCCTTTGAGCTGGACTTCAGCCTTTCCCCTGACGGCCGCCTGTTGGCCTACACGCTTTTGGAGCCCTTGCAAGAGGAGATCCCGGATCCCTGGGCCCCCTTTAGCCGCACTGGGCAAGCGATCCGCAGCGGGCAAGTGTGGCTGGTGGACTTGCAAGATGGGCTGCCGATCCCCAACAGCCGTCGCCGCCTGCCGCTGAGCAGCAGCGCACTGGCCTGGATCCCTTAGTCAGGAGGAGTTCTAGGCAAGCAAGGCCTAAAACCCAGGCCAGATGCAGAGCAACTCCCCTCTCCCCCTAGCGAGCCGAGGTTCTCAGTTTGGTTAGGATAATCACTCCCACCAGCGCCAGGGTTACCGTGTTGGCAAGCAGGATGACCGCATCTTGGCGCAACAGGCCGTACAGATCCCACATCAGGATCCCTGCCCCAAACAGCAGCAGGTAGCTCCAAGAAAAATCGTCCGCCTTTTGGCTATGCCAAGTTTTCCAGGCTTGCGGGAAGAAACTGGCAGTGGTCAGAGCAGCAGCCGATAGGCCCACCCAAAAGGTGAGGTTCATAAGTGTAGCTCCGGCTCGACAAAGCCCTGCAGCGGCTGGGCCGCTTCCGCCTCGCTCAAGCCCTTGGCCTGCAGCAACACCCCAAAGCTCCCCAACCCCAGCGGATCCAGCAGAGCGTGAAGGGCATGTCGCCGTTGCAACACCTGGCCCAGATCCCCCCCCTCGTCGCCAACTTGGCCGAGGGCGGCCAGCCTTTCCGCCAATCCCAGGTTCACCAAAAAGCAGCTCTGCTGGGTGAAGCCCAGGCACTTGAGCCCCAGAGACTCCCCCACCTGCTGCAAGGTGGTAAAGTCCACGTGGGCAGTGAGATCTTGGGATCCCACCCAGACATAGGGATCCGCGTAGGTGCCGTGTTGGCGGTAGGCCAGGAGCGTGCCCTGGAAGCGCTGGGGGCTGTAGTAGCGCTGGGCGGTGTGGCCGTAGTCAAGGGTGAGCACGTAGCCCCGCCGCAGCTTGCGGGCCAGAAGCTGGAGCCACTCTAGGGCCTTGAGGTTGACCTCCGTTTGGTAGCCGGAGGGATAGGTGGCAATCGGGATCCCCAGGCGGGCAAAGTACGCTTCCAGCGCGGGCGTAGAGAGATCCCCTAACACTTCTCGGAAGCCCTCCCCCTCCGCCCAATCCACGTAGATTTCTCGCAAGGCCCCCGCCTGCACCTGCACCCGATGGACTGGGAAGGCGTCCACCAGCTCGTTGGAAAAAAAACAGCCGGTTACCGAACCATCTGGGATCTCGTCCCACTCTAGCCAGCGCACCTTCTCGCCATAGCCGGCCAAGCGCTCCTGCTGTAGCCGCCGCAAAAAAGCAGAGCGCTCGAGGATCCCGTACTCCAGGGCTTGCCAGAAGTCGGGCCAATTGGAGCACACATAGGCCAGCCAATCTTCGGCCAGGCGCCCGCTGCCCGCCCCCATCTCAATCACCGCAAAATGGGGAGGGGATCCCAAAATGTGCCAGAACTGGAAGATCTGCTCAGCCAACAGTTGGGCAAAATCCGCCGCCAAGTGAGGGGAGGTGCGATAGTCCCAGCCGAGGGGGAGATGCTCCCGCTCGTAGTAACCCAGACCTGGCTCGTAGAGGGCCCACTCCATGAACTGGGCAAAGGTCACGGGTCCTCGGGCGCGAATGCGGCTGCCGATCAGCTCTGGCAACCTCCGGTCGGCCTGCGAGGGCGACAAGGGCAAATCCGGATTGCCCAAGCCTAAGTCTTGCCTAGAAGGGCTTACCAATGGGGATAGACTCACTTGTTCAAGGGACGACGCCAATTTTGGCGAAACTGGCGGTTGGTCAAGAGCAGCAGTGGCCAGAGGGCCGACACCGCCCACTTTCCAGAGCCTGAGTAGATGCGATCCGCCTTGCGGGCTGAGTACCAAACTCCCCCTGCGTAGATTGCCAAGAGCAAAAAAGGCCACATTTCTCTCACGTCCTGCGAACGCTGCTCAGCCGGTTAAGGGATCCCCCC
The DNA here is from genome assembly GCF_047502605.1 of Synechococcus sp. RC10A2. Taxonomy (NCBI): domain Bacteria; kingdom Bacillati; phylum Cyanobacteriota; class Cyanophyceae; order Synechococcales; family Synechococcaceae; genus Synechococcus; species Synechococcus sp. RC10A2. The sequence continues at coordinate 14,716 of NZ_JANSHP010000127.1, read as the reverse complement.
TAGTAAGCGTCCTGCAACTCATAGAAGTCAGGCGTGATATAGTCCTTGCGCAGCGGCCACCCAATCCAGTCTTCCGGCATCAAGATCCGCTTCAAGTTGGGGTGTCCCTCAAAGATGATGCCGTACATGTCATAGGTCTCCCGCTCCTGCCAGTCCGCCGACTTCCAGATCCAGTACACCGAGGGCACCCGCGGATCTTGGCGGGGCAGCTTCACCTGAACCCGCACCTCCTGCGGCCGATCTGCCCCGTCCGCCAGTTTGATCAGGTGATAGAGGCTGACCAGGGGTTGCCCTGCCCCCAGGTCGTAGCCGCACTGGCACTCCAGGTAATTGAAGCCGTAGGCATAGAGGGCAGTACACACAGGCAAGAGAAAATCCCGCTCCACCTCCAGCAGCTCCACCCCGGCGGCATCTCTGCCCAGGTACTGATGGTCAAAGCCGTTATCGGCGAGGAACTGGGAAACCGGCCCCCGTTCCAGCGTCGCCAACGGCTCTGTCGGCTCGGCTGTCGAGGACGGCTTTTGCTGGGCTTTGTCCTCTGTCATCTCACATCCCTCCCCGCAAAGCTTTGAGCTGCTGTTCCGCCTGCTTGAAGTCGGCAGTCTGCAAGGCCGGAGGCACCGGCAGGCCAATAGCCGCCGCCAGTTCCGGTGGAGGAGCTTGGCGGGTCTCGCTCTCCAGATACTTGCCGGTGATGATCTCCGGCACCGGCTTGAGGTTGTGCTTGACCGTGTAGTAGCGGTGGGTTTGTTGCAGGCGGCCCCGCTCCCGCATGTCTTCGGCGGCGATCTTCTTGCGCAGCTTGACAATAGCATCCATGATCGCCTCCGGACGCGGCGGGCAGCCGGGAATGTACACGTCCACAGGGATCAGCTTGTCCACCCCTCGCACCGCCGTGTAGGAATCGGAGCTGAACATGCCGCCGCTAATGGTACAGGCCCCCATGGCGATCACGTACTTCGGCTCAGCCATTTGTTGGTAGAGCTTGACCAACGCTGGGGCCATTTTCATAGTGACCGTGCCCGCCGTGATGATCAAATCAGCCGTGCGCGGCGAAGTCCGAGGCAACAGGCCAAAGCGGTCGAAATCGAAGCGGGAGCCCAGCATGGCTGCAAACTCGATAAAGCAGCAGGCGGTGCCATAGAGCAGCGGCCAGAGGCTGGACATCTTGGCCCAGTTGTAGAGGTCGTTTACCGTTGTGAGAATAACATTGTTGGAAAGATCCGTAGTAACTTGCGGAGGAGAGGCCGGAAACAAAACTTCCGGCTCCTTAGAGGTCATGACCATTCCAGCGCTCCTTTTCTCCAAGCGTACACAAGGCCCACCACAAGGATGGCGATGAAAATCAGGGCCTCCACAAAGGCCAGCAGTCCCAAGCGATGAAAGGCCACCGCCCAGGGATAGAGGAACACGGTCTCCACGTCGAAGATCACGAAGACCAGGGCGAACATGTAGTAGCGGATGTTGAACTGGATCCAGGCCTGGCCAAACGGCTCCATCCCCGACTCATAGGTGCTGCGGCGCAGGGATCCCCGCCGCTTTGGGGCCAAGAGCGCAGAAGCTCCCAGAGCCAAGACCGGCAGCAGAGCGCAGACGATCAGAAAGACCAGCAAATACTCGTAGCCGGATAAGACAAACACGACGCCAGACCGCCTCAGGTGCTCAACATTTAGATACGTTTTCAGTATAGAGCCAGTCTGCCGCCTCCCGGCGCTGCCCGATCTTTAGTTCTGCTGATGGTCTCGATTGCGGGAGTGGCGTTTCTCCAGCCAACCCCACACCCCACTCAGCAGGGCTCCAGCTATCAGGATCCCCAGTGCCGGCTGGAACAAAGGCAACCACAGCCGCAGCCAAAGTTTGTAGCCCAGCGGGATCCCGATGAAAGCTCCCGTTACCGAGAAGACAAACCAGACAAACCCGGCAAACACCAGAAAGACCAGGGCAATGAGAAAATGATCCAGCCAGCGTTTCCAGTCTGAGACGGTCATAGGGAGCAAGCCAGAGCAGGTGAAGTCTCTCAGATCCTACTACTGGAAACCCTGCCCTCTTCCCTCCAACCCAGCATAAGCCCCTGCCCCTCACGAGGGTTGACTTGTCAACAGGTAGTGGTAGAAATTTAGTTGTACACAACCCGTAGCGTTAAGCCGATGTCCACCTCCTCTGATTCCTCCTTTGCCGACCGTTTGCGACAGGTGATCGGCGATGAGGCCATTTATGCGTTTGGGCGGCGGGCCGGCATTAGCGATACAGCCTTGCGCAGTTACCTCAAGGGATCCGTGCCCGGCATCGACAAGGCCGTGAAAATTGCCCAGGTGGGGGGGGTGAGTCTCAGTTGGCTGATTACGGGGGAGGGATCCCCGCGGCTGGAGGCTGGCGACGCCAAAACGGAGTATGTATACGTGCCTCTGGTGGATGTGGTCGCCTCGGCAGGGGCGGGGGCGCTGGTGCGGGAAGAGTCCATCGAGTCGGTGCTAGCTTTTGAGCGTAACTGGCTACGGGCCCATCTGAAGGGGAACCCGGATGGGCTCAGTTTGATTCGGGTGCAAGGGGACAGCATGTCTCCCACCTTGGAAGATGGCGACTGGATCTTTGTCGAACGGCAAAAAGAGCTGGGGGGTGAGGGCATCTACGTCTTTCAGAGGGATGGCGAGCTGTGGGTCAAACGGCTGCAACGCCTGTCAGGATCCCGAGTAAAAGTTATCAGCGACAACCCTCGCTTCCCGTCTTTTGTGGTCGATTGTGCGGATCCCGTCAACGGCCTGATCCTCATAGGACGCTATCGGGGCCGTCTCAGCTTCGACTAGGCTTTTGCCGAGGATGGCGGGAAGGGGTAGCCTGAGCAGCCCCTAATCCCCTTGGCAAGCTGCGGTCGCCGGATAGGATCGACTCTAGGCGTTGAGTTGAGCCCGGTTTTCGCTCCTCGCCTGCGCCCATCTAGCCAGAGGTTTGCCTGCGATGCCCCGCCCATCGGAACGTGCAACGGTCTTTCTCAATCTCTCGAGTGGGATCCTCCTGGTCGGCAGCGGCATCTGGGCGGGAATGGTGCTCCCGCAGCCGCTTCAGACCCAACCGCTGCCAGTTCCCCAGCCGCAGGCCAACACGCCGCCGCTCCTGCCCACCCTGTCTCCACCCCAGGCCAGTCTCCCAGCGGTGAGCCCAGATGCAGATTCACCAAAGGGGAATCCAAATCACGGCGGCTCCACGGATCTGGAAAGGGAGATTCGAGAACTCCGCCAGCAGGCCATCCAGCTTTTGATCCGCGTTGAAGAACTGGAGTCGCGGCTGCAACGGCTGTCTTCCCCAGCAGCGGCCCCTGAGCCGAGGCGAGAATCGGCCACCACTGCCGAGATCGCCCCGGAGGGAGCAAGCGTCCCTGCCCCCACCGCAACGCCGACCCCTACCTCTTTTCAGGTGGGAACCCGAACCATTAGCCTGCCGGGCGATCTGCTCTTCGACTTCGACAAGGCCGAGATTCGGCCTGAGGCGGCCTCCCTGTTAGCAGAAGTGGCCAAATCTTTGCGGGAAATGCCCGGCGCCCGCGTTCAAGTCAACGGCCACACCGACAACATCGGTTCCTTGAACTATAACCTCGACCTTTCCCTGCGCCGCGCCAACGCTGTGAAAGACTACTTAGCTAACCTGTTGCCGGAAGACCACCCCATCAGCTGGACAACCTCTGGCTTTGGCCCCACCCTGCCGGTGGCCGACAACGATACGGAGGAAGGGAGACAGCGAAACCGCCGCGTGGATCTCATCATCGCCCCCTAGTGGCCCCCCCCAAAGTTGGGGGTTGGCAGGCTTGAACAGCGCCTTAGTCTAGAATCAACTGGTCCGATCCCTGGTGAGGGCGAGGGCCCAGGCAACAGTCTGAGCTTTGGGGTTCGATTTTGAACGCGGCAGGGATCCCGTCGGGGGAAAAGCAGACCTTTGCGCTGAGAGTAGACACAACCCTGGATGCTCTCAGCCAAGTTTTGACGTGGTTTGAGTCTTTCCGCGACGCCGGCATTCCGGGCCCCATCTGGTTGGAATGCCAGTTGGCCTTGGCGGAGGGCTTTACCAACGCCGTTCGCCATGCCCACCGCACTTTGTCTCCCAGTACACCCATCGATATCGAGCTGGTTCTGATGCCCCAGGAGCTGGAGCTGCGCATCTGGGATCAAGGGCAGGAGTTCAACTTGGAGGAATTCTTCCAGAACCGAGCAGCCAGCAGGCCCCCCGACGCCGAGGTCGAATCCGAGGGGGGACGGGGTATTCGGCTGATGAAGGCTCTCTCCACCCACCTGAGCTATACTCGCCAGGCAGATGGCCGCAACTGCCTGCTGATCAGCAGGCGCTTCGACGATCCCGCCCCCCTCTCCCAGCGGCCGGCCTAGGCCAACAGGCCAGCGCTCAACTGGCGAATGGCCGAGCTGGCCACATCGCTGTAGCGCAGCTCACCGGCCAAGATCTGGCCCATGCGCCGAGTGGCTCCCGGTCGCTTGACGCCTACCCTGTAGCCGACGCCCGGAAAGCGGTAGAACAGCGCCGCGATCCGCTTGGCCCAACGCATCTCTGAGCCCCACTCCTGCTGCACGCGGGCGGAGTAGTTCGCCAGGGCTTCGGTATCTCCCGCCAGGGCTTGGTCGATGGCCCGCGCTGCCAGCATGCCAGTGAGGAGGGAGGGGCGGATCCCTTCGGCGGTAAACGGATCGACGACACAGGCAGCATCTCCCACCAGGAGGGCATTTTGGCTGTGCAGGGGTTGATCCCCCTCCCAAAGACAGATGGGATGGCCAAACTGCCTGACCGATTTCAAGTCCACACCAAAGCTTTGGGCATACTCGGCGGCGATTTCCCGCAAGTTTTGTTTTTCGCCACCCCGAAAGGTGCCTGCCCCGATGGAGTAGCCATCGGCTTTGGGGAAGTTCCAAATGTAGCCGTTGCTCACGGCGCCAAAGTCGAAATGGGCGGCTGCGGTTTTTGGCTCTGAGACGGGCACTTCTGCTTCCAGGGCGGCAGCCAGGCGGCGCTGCCGGTTTTGAAAGCCGAGCCACTTGGCCATCGAGCCTTTGGCCCCATCGGCCCCGATCACATACCGACCCCAGACCGGGCCGGTGGCTGTCATCACTTGCCAGCGGTCGCTCTGCCACTCAATGCCGGAGACGGGACATTCCGTCTGGAGTGCTGCCCCCTGCTTTTGCGCCTGCTGGATCAAGTAATGGTCGAAGACCTCCCGCCGCACCATCCATACCGGCTCTTTCAGATCCAGGTCGGCCACGACCGGATCCCCGCCCCGCCAGGTGTAGCGAATTTGCCGGATCTTCAGCGAAATGGCGGGACTGAAATCGAAGTCAAACCAGGCCGCCACCATGGGAGAAACGCCGCCGCCACAGGGTTTGTAGCGGGGCAAAGGATCCTTCTCCAAGACCAGCACTGAGCGCCCCCGCTTGGCCAGGTGATAGGCGGCCGAGCCGCCGGCAGGGCCAGCGCCGACGATGACACAGTCGTACACTTGGGACATGGCTCTCGATCCCCAACCCCTTCTCCCTGAATTTGGGCTGTCGGCTCCTAGCCTACCGCATCCTTTTTCCCTCAAGAAAACAAGGGGGAGGGGGCCGGCGGATCCCCCCAACGGCGTAGGCTCAAGTGGGCCAATTCTGCAATGGGATCCCCTTTCCATCAGCTTGTTCAGGCTGAGGGGTGGCCGGGATCCCTGCCGGGTTGTTACAGCGATACACCTTGGCCCCAACGCTGCGCAGCTTTTCATCGATAGCTTCGTAGCCGCGGTCGATGTAGTGGAGCCCGTGGATAGTAGAGCAGCCCTCAGCCGCCAGGCCAGCCAACACCAGAGCTGCCCCCGCCCGCAAGTCCGTGGCCACCACCGGCGCTCCCGACAGCGACGGCACCCCCCGGACAATGGCCACCCGGTTCTTGAGACGAATATCCGCCCCCATGCGGTTGAGCTCGGGAATGTGGTGCATGCGGTTTTCAAACACCGTCTCCTCGATGGTGCAACTGCCCTCGCTCAGGGCAGCCAAGGCCATGATCGGCGCCTGCACATCGGTGGGAAAACCTGGATAGGGCAAGGTTTGGATATCGGTTGCCTGGCAAAGCCAGCCCGAACTGAGTTGAGCCGGGGCAATGCGCAGCCGGTTGGGGCCTTCTTCCTCCACCCGCAGCCCCATGTCGCGCAGCTTGGCAATCACCGCTCGCAGGTGATCCGGGATAACAGGGCCAACCGTGAGTTCGGAGCGGGTGATGGCCCCGGCAATGAGGTAGGTGCTGGCCTCGATGCGGTCGGGAATGACCGTGTACTCGGTGCCGTGCAGGCGCGGCACCCCTACCACCACAACCGTATTGGTGCCCACGCCACGGATGCGGGCTCCCATCGCCTGACAAAAACGGGCCAAGTCGGCCACCTCCGGCTCTTGGGCAGCATTTTCAATCACCGTTTCCCCTTCGGCCAGCGTAGCGGCCATCATCAGCGTCTCGGTGGCGCCGACGCTGGGATAGTCAAGGTAGATGCGGGTTCCCACCAGCTTGCGGGCATAGGCATGAACCACGCCGTGCTCGATTTGAACCGTTGCCCCCAACGCTTGCAGGCCCCGCACATGCAGATCCACCGGACGCGAGCCGATGGCACAGCCGCCGGGCAGAGGAACTCTGGCCACTCCCAGCCGCGCCAGCAGCGGCCCGATGATGAAGAAGCTGGCCCGCAACTGGCTGACCAACTCGTAGGGCGCCTGGGAAGTTTTGAGGGAGCTGGCGTCCAGGTCAAGGGTATTGCCCACATGGGACACCTTAACCCCCAGGCTGGTCAGGATCTGCCCCATGCGTTCAATGTCCAGCAGGCGCGGCACGTTGTGAATTCGGCAAGCTGCAGGAGCCAAAAGGGATCCCGCCATGAGCGCCAAAGCTGAGTTTTTCGCGCCGCCGATGGGAATGTGGCCGCTCAAGGTCTGCTTGCCGACAATTTTCAGCACTGGCCCCATCATCTCCGGCGGGGCTGCCACTCTGGTCTGGGCCGGCGACAGGTTAGGCGCTAGGGATTCCGTCCTGCCGACGCGATTGTCAAAAAAATCTCTCAATCTTCCTCCTCACCCACCAAAAATAGAAAGGCTCTTTCCAGAGAATACTCCGGGGATCAAAGCAGCAACTAAACTTGCAGGCCAAAACTTAGGGTGACGAAGGAAGAGAAGCTCCAGTGGCTATGCCTCTATCCTAACAGCGGCGGATGGGCAATTAGCTATGTCAGCTCTTTGTGGCGCGAAAACCCCTGGCTGATCGCTGTGGGGAAGCAGGCCCTGGGCGTAGAGAGTATGTCAACAAACGCAGGTTCCTGCCGCGGGCGGCTAGGGGGATAGCCTGGCAGCAAGGGGCAGTATGATGGATGGTCATGAGAAGCGCTTGCCAGTAAGACAGGAGACACTCGATGACCGCGACCCAAGTTTCTGCCGAAGAGTTGTTTCGGGCCGCCTACGAAAATCGCTACACCTGGGATCCCGACTTTCCGGGCTACAGCGCCGAGGTCACCTACTGGGATGGGGAGCGCACTTTTGTGGGCCAGGTGCGAGTGGGGGCAGACCTAAAAGCGACGGTTACGGGCGTGGAGGATGAGGAAGCCCGGAAAGCCATTCACAATCAACTTTGGGAGATTGCCGTTCACCGGGTGCGCCGCAGCTTCGCCGAGACCCACGGGAACAACACTTTTCGCTATGGCCAGATCCTACCCGATGGCACCGTGGAGATCCTGGTGGGCGGCAAAGCCGAAGGGGATCGCTACCACGTGCGCGACAACCAAGTTACCATGGTGCATCGGCATATTCACGGTATGGTGGTTACTATTCACACCTTCAGCAGCCACGACACGGGCGAAGGCTACCTCTCCCACCGCTACGACTCCGTCTATCACGACGCCAAGACTGGCGAGCAGAAGGGTGGGCGCAGCCAATTTGAAGATCTCTACACCAAAGTGGGCAAGTACTATATCCTCTCGGAGCGGCGCATTCAAACAGAGACGGAAACCGGCCCTGTGGAAAAGCGCTTTACCTTCCGCAACCTGGCGTTGCTGGATGCGGGGGCCTGATTGGCCAAAGGCCAACGGAAAGCCCGATAATCTCATTTGTGGCAGCAACGCCCCCCTTAGATAGAAGAAGTGGGGGATCCTGAGCTATGCTTTGAGTATTCTCCCGCCCACACTTTGGCATGGACAACCCTGCGGAAAAGCCCAACCCGGATTCCAAAGCTCCTAAGGAGGCTCCCGAACTGATTCTCCGCCCGGCTCAACTGGGTGATCTGGAGGCGGTGGAGGAGATTTTGGCTCAAGCTTTTGATGAAGAGTACAGCGGCCGCTCGGTGGACATTCGTCGCCAGGTGCGGCGGCTGCGCCAGTGGTATGGCCCCCTGAAAACTTTGAGCCTGTTTCCCAACCGTTTTCAGCACATGTTTACGGTGCATGTGGCGGAGCTGGAGGGCAAAATCCAGGGGGTCATTCAAGTTTCTCCCTTTAATCATTCCCGCAGCACCTGGCGGGTGGATCACATTGCTGTGGTGCCCTCCGCCCGGCGGCAGGGAATCGGCTCTAAGTTGCTCAGACACTGCATGGAGCACTTTCGCGAGGCCCGCACCTGGATCTTGGAGGTGAACATCCACAACAAGGGGGCGATGGCCCTCTACCGCCACAACGGCTTCCAACCGCTGGCCCAGATTACCTACTGGTCGATCCGGCCCGAGATTCTGGCCGCCCTCAGCCAGCACGAGCCCATGCTGCCCAACTTGGTGCCGGTGACCAACCGGGATGCCTACGCCATTTACCAACTGGATACGGGATCCATGCCGGCCACCGTGCGCCAGGTATACGACCGCGACGTGAGCGATTTTCGCACCAGCCCGCTGGATTGGCTCCTAGATCAGGCCAAATGCGTCATCAGCCAAACGGAACGGGTGGAGATGTGTGTCTATGAGCCGGAGCGGAAAACTGCTATCGGCTATTTCAACCTGAAGTTGGATCGTACCGGGCAGCAGCCGCATGTGGCCAAGCTTACGGTTCACCCCGCCTACACCTGGCTCTATCCTGAGCTCATGGCCAAGATGGCCCGGCTCACCCAAGCCTATCCGCCGCAGGCTTTAGCTTTGGCCTCCACCGATTACCAGCCGGAACGGGAGGAATTTTTGCTCAAGCTGGGAGCCCGGGACGTGGAGCGGACGCTGTTGATGTCGCGCTCGGTGTGGCACAAGGTGCGAGAAGCTCGCTCCCCATGGTACAGCGAGTATCTCGCTCTGGTGCTCCAGAAATTGCCGGTGAAACAGCCGGTGCCGGAACGCTTCGAGGGGCTGGCAGAGGGCTGTCTGGAGCATCCCTTTCATTCCCTTCGCCCAACTGGTCTGGATTCCCATTCCGTTCGGCCGGAATCCTCACTAGGACAGGCCAGGGATCCGCAATCGGAAGCTCCTCCCCCTCCCGGCTAAAGTCTCGGCTGGCACCTGCGCACCCCTATGAACGAGTTGAAGGATAACCCGGCTGGGGATCCCTCTTGGCGGACGTTGCTGCAGGCGGCCTTGCACCGCAACCGCAGCGACGCGGGTGTGCGCTATTTGCAGTTGGCTACGGTGGATCCTTGGGGGCACCCGCGCAACCGCACGGTGGTCTTCCGGGGATTTTTGGGGGATACCGACCGCATTCAGTTGGCGGTGGACAGCCGCAGCGAGAAGATCTGCCAGATCGCCCACTGCCCACTGGCCCAGATCTGCTGGTACTTCTGTAAAACTCGCGAGCAATTTCGCATTGCCGGCACTCTCGAGGCCATCACCGCCGACCACCCGGATCCTCGGGCGCAGCAGCACCGACAACAGTTGTGGCAACAAATCTCGGAAAAAGGACGGCTGCTCTGGTTCTGGCCGGAACCTAAAGGCCCTCTTGCCCCACCCGAGGCTTTTGTTGAAGAGCTGCCCCCCGAAAAGGCATCTTTGCCACCGCCGACATTTGTCCTACTGCTGTTGGATCCAACGGAGGTGGATCACCTCCAGCTCAAGGGAGATGCGATCTATCCCCAGCGACGGACTCTGTATGAGCGCAGCCCGCAAGGGTGGAAATGCCGAGCGGTCAACCCCTAGAAGGATCCCAGCCGACTGCAGGTGGGAGGGGGGAGCGGTTTTCGCCTTCCGAGAGAAGGTTGAATGAATATTGAAGAACAGACAAGGATAGAGGTGTTAGCGTGGCTGAACAACCGTCCTATTCTGAGCGCGACGCCGCCTGCGGGCTGGATCTGCTCACCAATGGCGAGGTCACGGTCGCTCAGCTTCTTTCTCAATCCGGCATGTAGCACTCCTGGTTGCGGTAATCTGATGTCTGTTTCCATCCGCTCATTTCCTGCCTGTATCACCCAAGCTGTTGCCGCTCTTGTTGCCGGCGGGCCGCCGAAAGGGACCTTGCGGGGCAAGCTGCGCCAGAGATCCCTGGGGTTGGCTGCCGCTTTGGTTTGGGGTCTGGCTCTCGTTCGGGGGTTGGCAGCCCAGCCGATGTTAAAATCCCCACAAGGCTCCTTCGAGGGGAATGCAGCTCCTGTCCTGCCCTCAGAGTCTGCCTTCCCCACCTCCACCCGCACAGGAGCCTTTCGAGTCGGCAATCGCACCCCTCACCCGATTCGGCTGGTGATCTTGATGCGCAGCGGTGGACGGCTGCTCAACCCGGAAACGGCCCACTGGGACTTTGCGCCCGGAGAAGGGGGCAGCGAGGGGCTGGTGCTGAGTTTGGGCGAGGAGCCATTGCAGATCGGCCCCGGCGATATTGTGGTGGCTTTTACCCTGGATGGAACCGCTCGCTACTGGGGGCCGAACGTGGTGGGAGAGTCGCTGGCGCCCTTTTGGAATGAAGAGAGCGGCTTTTGGTCGATGATCCTGCAGCCTTAGAGGGCTCTGCGGGCGGCCTAGAAGCCCTTTTCAACCATTTTTGAAATTGCAGCCATTTGGGTTGGGGACAGGATGCTGTACCCATGGACAAATCTCTGCCCAGGGCAAGCCACAACCCTTAAGTCAGTTTAGACCTCCTCCCAACCCCGAAAGCAGCCCCAAGTCCGGCTTCGGCGCTTGGCCCCTGCCGTGGTACCCCTGGATCCTCTGCCTCTCAAGCGCCGGCCCAGTGCCACCAGGCCCAGCCCAGCCCCACCAATAGCGCCGTTAGCCCATAGAAGCACCCCACCACCTGCACCTCCGACCAGCCCCCCAGCTCCAGATGGTGGTGCAAGGGCGACATGCGCAGCAGCCGTTTGCCTTGTCCGGTTTTGCGTTTGGTGTATTGGAAGTAGCCCACCTGCAGGATCACCGACAGGGCCTCTGCCACCAGCACCGCGCCCATCCAGGCCAGGGCCCAGAGCTGATCCCCCAACAGCGCCAGCCCCGCCAGAGCGCCCCCCAACCCCAGGGATCCGGTATCGCCCATAAACAGGCGGGCCCGGTGGTGGTTGTGCACCAGAAAGCCCAGACAGGCGCCGCTCAAGGCAAAGGCCACGAGCGCCAAAACGGGATCCGCTGCCGTCAGCCCCAGCCCTGCCAGGACAAGGGCCACCATCCCTGCCGCCAGGCCGTCCATGCCGTCGGCGAGGTTGACGGCGTTGTTGGTGCCCACCAGCACAAACAAGGCCAAGGGCCAGAACAGCCAGCCCAGGGGGAGGGCGCCTATTCCCGGCAGGGTGAGAACGGTGGGGATCCCTTGCCAGGCCAGGTAGCCACAGAAAACCAGGCCGATCCCAACTTGGAGTAAAAGCTTCGATTTGGCAGACAACCCCTTGTTGGAGCGCTGCCGGATGACCAGCCAATCGTCCAGCCAGCCAACCACGGTGTAAGCCAGGGTCAGTAGGGCCACCGCCAGCCATTGGGGATCCCAGCCGCTCCCGATGCCGGCCACCAGCAGCCCTACGGGCAAAAAGCTAAGGCCACCCATGGTCGGCGTGCCCGCTTTTTTGTGGTGGGACTGGGGCCCCTCCTCGCGGATGACCTGGCCTGCCTTCCAGCGCCGCAAGACCGGGAGAAGCAGGGATCCCAGCAGGGCCGAGCCCAGCACGCTCAATCCAAAGGGGACGGCCACCTGGGGCCGGATCCCGATGACCAGCGCTGAGAGGGCCAGGCCGAGAACTAAGGAGAGGGCCATCCCTCCCCAGTCCGCCTCTTCCAGCCGGGGAAGGGTATCCGCATCCACCCGTTCTGAACCCCTCACATTCTCAACCTCCAGCACAACCGCCCAGAACGCTCCGGCAGGAGAGCCCAAGAAAACTCTACCCTGCCGGCGGCTAGAGGTGAAAGTTGGGGGAAGGGGGATCCACTAGTAGGGCCACTTCCAGTTGCGCACCTCGGGCAGATCCTCGCCGTACTTGCAGATGTACTGCTTGTGCTCCACCAGCTTGTCCCGAATCAACTGCTGGACGTGATCCCGCCGGTATTTGAAGCGCTCCACCCGCTCCAACACGTCGTTGGCCAGGTTGAAGCGATCCACCTGGTTGAGGACGCACATGTCGAAGGGAGTGGTGGTGGTGCCTTCCTCCTTGTAGCCGCGCACGTGTAGGTTGTGGTGGTTGGGGCGGCGGTAGGTGAGGCGGTGAATGAGCCAAGGATAGCCATGGAAGGCAAACACGATGGGCTTATCGGGGGTGAAGATGCTGACAAACTCCTTGTCGCTGATGCCGTGGGGGTGTTCGCTGGGCGGCTGCAACTTCATCAGGTTTACCACGTTCACCACCCGGATCTTGATGTCCGGCAGGTGCTGCCGCAAGAAGTCCGCCGCCGCCAGGGTTTCCATCGTCGGCACATCGCCGCAGCAGGCCATGACCACATCCGGCTCCGAGCCCTGGTCGTTGCTGGCCCACTCCCAGATCCCCAAGCCCTGGGTGCAGTGCTTGATGGCGGCATCCATGTCCAGGTACTGCAGGGCCGGCTGTTTCCCCGCCACGATGACATTGACGTAGTGGCGGCTGCGCAGGCAGTGATCCGCCACCGAGAGCAGGGTGTTGGCATCCGGGGGCAGGTAGACGCGGATAACATCGGCTTTCTTGTTGACCACGTGATCCAGAAAGCCGGGATCCTGGTGGCTGAAGCCGTTGTGATCCTGCCGCCACACGTGGGAGGTGAGCAGGTAGTTGAGAGAGGGGATGGGCCGCCGCCAGGGGATGTGGCGGGTGGTCTTCAGCCACTTGGCGTGCTGGTTGAACATGGAGTCCACCAGGTGGATGAAGGCTTCGTAGCAGGAGAAAAAGCCGTGGCGGCCTGTCAACAGGTAGCCCTCCAGCCAGCCCTGGCAGACGTGCTCGCTCAGGATCTCCATCACCCGCCCATCGGGGGAGAGGTGCTCGTCGTAGTCGTAGATAGGCGCCACCCAGGTGCGGTCACTGGCCTCAAACACGGCGTCCAGGCGATTGGATGCAGTTTCATCGGGGCCAAAGAGGCGGAAGTTGTGGGGGTTGAGCTTCATCACATCTCGCAAGAATTGCCCCAGCACCTTGGTGGCTTCGGCTTCGAGGGTGCCGGGGTGCGGCACGTCCACGGCGTAGCGGCGGAAATCCGGCATTTTCAGCTCCCGCGTCAGCAGGCCGCCGTTGGCATAGGGGGTGGCGCCCATGCGCTTTTCCCCTTTGGGGGCCAGCTCCTGCAGCTCGGGCCGCAGGCGGCCGTTTTCGTCGAAGAGCTCTTCCGGTCTGTAGCTGCGCATCCACTCTTCCAGGATCTTGAGGTGCTCTGGTTTCTTGGCCAGATCCGCCAGCGGCACCTGGTGGGAGCGCCAGAAATCCTCCACCTTTTTGCCGTCCACCTCTTTGGGGCCCGTCCAGCCTTTGGGGGTGCGCAGGATGATCATCGGCCACTGGGGACGGCTGGGATCCCCCTTGGTACGAGCATGCTGCTGGATTTCTTGGATCTCGTGGATTACCGTGTCCAAAGTGGCGGCCATCAACTGGTGCATCTGGGCCGGATCGGAGCCTTCTACGAAGTAAGGCTTGTAGCCATAGCCCACAAACAGGCTCTGCAGCTCTTCACGGCTGAGGCGGCCCAGGATGGTGGGGTTGGCGATCTTGTAGCCGTTGAGGTGGAGAATCGGCAGCACTGCCCCGTCGTGGATGGGGTTGAGGAACTTGTTGGAGTGCCAGGAAGCAGCCAGAGGGCCGGTTTCCGCCTCTCCATCCCCGACTACACAGGCCACCAACAGATCGGGGTTGTCGAAGGCCGCCCCAAAGGCGTGGGCCAGGGCATAGCCTAGCTCTCCCCCCTCATGGATGGAGCCGGGGGTTTCTGGGGCCACGTGGCTGGGCACGCCGCCGGGGAAGGAGAACTGTTTGAAGAGCTTGCGCATCCCGTCGGCATCTTGGCCGATGTTGGGGTACACCTCGCTGTAGGTGCCCTCCAGGTACGTGTTGGCCACCAGAGCGGGGCCGCCATGGCCGGGGCCGGTGATGTAGAGGACGTTGAGGTTTTCCCGCTTGATGATGCGGTTGAGATGCACGTAGATAAAATTCAGCCCCGGTGTGGTGCCCCAGTGCCCCAGCAGGCGCGGCTTCACATGCTCTAGCTTTAGAGGTTCCCGCAGCAGCGGGTTGTCCATCAGGTAAATCTGCCCCACCGACAGGTAGTTGGCGGCCCGCCAGTAGGCGTCCATTTTGCGCAGTTCGTCGTCGGTGAGCGGTTTGGTTGAGAGCTGTTCTGCCAAAACCATAGCCGTACCCCCTAGGTATCTCTACTCTCATGCTGCTCGAGGTTG